>CAZLJB010000596.1:0-2738 GCA_964559195.1 uncultured Anaerolinea sp.
GCTGGATGCGGATTTTGTTACCCCAAAATACATTTATTTTTGGACAGCATGGCATGTATGACAGGTTTGGGAACCTTGTTCGTTCGCATTTTGTTTGCATTGGCTGCCTTTTACAGGGAGAAAGGGGAATATTTGCCGGGTGGCTTTCCCAATTAATGTATAGCCGCCATCTGGCAGCAGACGAGTATTCCAGAGCGGTTCGCCTTTTTCTGTGACCAGGATCGTATCTCCAATTTTTAAGGTGGTAATCGGGTTAAGCTGCGCTTCCCTAAATGCAATATCGTTTTTATCGGAAAGGGTCAGCGTTATTGGTAGCTCGGTGAGCGTGCCGTGGCAGGTTTTGCACTGGATGTATTGAATATCTTTTTTACTGCCGTGGATATCTCCGTCTCCCATCGCCTCGACGCGTGTGTGACAGTCGATGCATTCCAGGGTGTATTCGCAACGAGTGAACTGGGCAATTGGTTGGTAGTAATCGTGTAGGCGATCTTTGGGTTGATCCGCGCGTTCTACAAATTCCATACTGCGTAGATCATAGTTGCCACGGTTATGGCAGGTGTTGCATTGATTGTACGGAATGGCTGTGGTCAGACGGTGGATCTGACCCTTTTGATATTGATCGATGCCGGGGGTATGGCAGGCGGCGCATCCAGTCAGGCGATCGTAGGATGAACCTATACGCTGTGCGGCGTTGATATGACAGGTGAGACAATTTTGGGCAAATTTTTGGATGAGTGGATTGGTTTCCCGAGCTGGGTCGAAGGCCAGCAGACCAGCCAAACCGGTTGGTGTAGTGATGTGATTATCAACGATTGGACTGGTTCCAAACCGAGCCAGCAGATCTGGTTGAGCGCCAAAAGTAAAGCGCAGGCTGGCAATTGCGCCGGCATAGGTTGATTGGATACTGGTCGTGACTCGTTGGATATGGTCGCGCGAGGCGCTTGAAGTACCGCTGTGACATTTCTCGCCGCCACAAGACGCTTCCACCACTGCCAGATCCGAAGGATTCTTGCCGCCGCGCATGCTGCTGTGTGCCAGGTTGGCATCCAGAGCCAATCGTTCCCCGGCATGGCAGATGACGCAGCCAAAGGTTTTGATAGGATGGGATGGGCTTATTTCTGCCAAATCAGCGTGGCAGGTCAGGCAGTATTCGGGTTTTCCGGTCAAACTTGGAATGAGTAAGACGGGTTGTGGTTTGCGCCAATCGGCCCACCAGGCGGTTAGCAGAGAAACCAACAAGAATGCAGAAGCGATGAACAGGGTTCTCGATTTCATTTTATTGCTTTAATCCGGAAAAAAATGCCAGCAGGGTCAGAATTACTACGCATAAGGCAATCAGGGCCATAATCGACTGCGCCAGGCGGTTGGACTTCGGAAACCAGTTTCCTAATTCATGTTCAGACGGTTGGGGGAAAAGATAAGGGATGGTTCCTAGAATAGTCAGGAAAATGATGGGTATTGCCACACCCCAGACGAGTGGATCCCCCCATTTCAGCATGGTCTGGATCCACAGGAAAAACCAGGGTGCGCGGGATAAATTTTCTGAAACAGATCCTGATTCGGTCAAATTAATTGGGGTAGCAATCGGAGGCTGAAAGAAAATGGACAGCAAGATCAGCGCAGAGGCTGTGTAGAGCATGGCAAGGATTTCACGTCCAACCAGTTCGCCACGAGTTATTCTTTCATTGTGAATGCGTAAAGATGCGGGAGGAATAGCAATACCACCATCTCGCCGGACTCGGAAAGCATGCCAGCCGATCAAGATAACGAGTATCATGGTGAGCCCAAATATGTGCCAGGAAAAAAAGCGAAGCAGGGTGGGGGCACCAATTTGTGTGCCACCGGTTAAAGCAGCATAGAGCATATTTCCGATGGTTGGGATTGTTTTTATCAGGTTTGTTGCTAAAACCAAGGCCCACTGGATGCCTTGGTCCCAGCGTAGAATATAGCCGCTAAAGTCCAATAATATGGATAACACAAAGAGTGCCAGCCCGAGGAGATAATTAAAGCGGCGCGGGGGGGCATACGAGCCTGTAAAAATAATGCGCAATAGGTGAACTGCTGAGACAGCGAGTAATAACTGGGCAGCCCAAAAATGCAGGTTGCGTATCAGCCAACCAAAAGGTACCAGAAAAGTGATGGTCTGGACAGAAAGGGCAGCCTGATCAGGTGTGGGTATATAGTAAAACATTTCCAAGGCGCCGGTTACCAGCAACACCAAAACCAGAAAAACTGCAATGCCTCCTGCGCCAAGTGTGTAGCGCCAGCGGGACTGCCTGGCAGGCAGGCTTGGTGGGTGCAGGTGATGAAAGAAGTTGGGGCGCATGCAGGAATTATAGTTTATGGATGATAAAAAAACCGCCCTACATGAGCGGTTTTCCAGGCTTGATCAACAGCTGTTTTAGCAATGTCAGTTCTAACTTTGTTCAATAAGCTGATTGGAGTAATTCTCAATGGTATTTACTCGTCAGACATGTTGGGTTTCGGTGGATGGAATTCCATCCACCGAAACCCAATGAATAAATACTTTTGTGTAATTTATTAATCCGCTGTCGCGTTTTCGTGACTGATCTGGGTTTCGGCAGCTATTTTCTCGTTTACGCTATCTTCCCATTCCATTTCTTCCTGGACTTTTTCCCAATACCATTTGGCATGGTGGTTTTTTGCATACCAGGCCGAGACTTTGCCGGTAAACATGGAGAAGAATGCTTCCTTTTCTTCTGGGAAGATGGCACCCA
>CAZLJB010000597.1:0-2735 GCA_964559195.1 uncultured Anaerolinea sp.
GAAAATATTTGGGGTGCTCTTCGGATGCTTTGCATTCGAAGAACACCCCAAACACTGTGCAATAAAACCTTACTGAGAATTGCTGCTGTTTGTAATAGATAATTTATCTTGCTTTAGTGGGGTTGGATGGAAACCCTGACTTCAGGCCCATGCCTGTCAATTTGATCAACCCAAGCGGCGGGTAACCGCATAAATTCGTTGACAATCAAATTCGGGAAAGCCTGCGTATGCAGCACACGGTCAGCCTGTTGAATACAAATTTCCACATTGCGGCGAAACTCATTGGACTGGAACTGGAAATAGGCTCGAGACTGGTCAGTGATTACATTTGGGACAATGAACTTGAGTGGTGCTTCAACCACCAGTTTCAGTCTGTCTTCCGGCCAAATTCCATCTTTCAGGTAAGCAGCCAGAGCCAGGGCCACGTGCTGGCCTTCAAGCGCGCAGTGATCGGCGGTGTCAACTCCATGCAAAAGATTCCCCGCGGCAAAGACACCCGGCACGGATGAACGGAACTGGGCATCGACCTGGGGACCAAGGCTGCCCGGGTTAATGGCCAGACCGCCCAGGCGGGCCAATTCGTTTTCTGGAATCCAATTGCCCGTAAAAATCAGGGTATCGCATTCGATCCGCTCCGTCTGCCCGCTGGCATGCGTTAGTTCCAGGCCTTCCAGGCGGTTAAGCCCAAAGATATCGGTCACCCGCGCGCCGGTCAGAATTGGGATGCGGGCCAACAGATCAGCAAATGCCCACTTGGCGGGCAGATACGGAAAATAGATCTGGTGGCGCGGCTGCTCAGTGACCATCATATTGCATTTCAGACCGGCGTGCATCAAGGTCAGGAGCGCCGAAAGGCTGACCAACTCCGCGCCAACAATCACAGCTGTTTTACCAACCGGCAGATGTTCCTGGTAAACGAAACGCTGCAGGGAACCCGTCGTATAAATACCCTGGGGCCGGGTGCCCGGCACCAGACGGGCTGCACGCGGACGCTCACGCACCCCGGTAGCGAGCAGGACTGTGCGCGCCGAGATGGCGCCAGACCCGCCAGGGGATGTAAACGCAAGGCTGTGAGATGATTTTCCAGTGCCGGGCTCTTCCCATTTTGTGATAGTAGTTGAAGTGACAATCTCCACACCTGCCTTTTCGGCCAGTTCACGATAATGGCGGGCATAACCCGGCCCGCTGTACAGCCAATGCAGGTCTGCACGCCCGAAACCGATATGATCACACATGCGCGGCATACCGCCCGCTTCGGCTTCACGGTCAACAACCAGCACTTCGCGGATGCCCTGTTGCTTAAGCGCAATTGCGGCAGCCAGCCCAGCCGGACCCGCACCGATAATCAGAACTTCGGTTTCCCGGGCGGAATTTTGTAGAATTGGTTTTTTCGGAAGGGCAGGAAGGCGCGTTTCGCTCAGTGCATTTCCAACAGCGGCGGACAGGGCGGCATGACAGTTGAAACCCTGGCAGCGACCCTGCGAGGCGCGGGTGCGGCGCCTTATGCCGTCCAGGGTCGTAGCGGGAATGGATGCATTCAACGCATCGTTAATTTCTCCGCGTGAAACCCGCTCACAGTGGCAGACCATCTCACCATAAAGCGGGTTGGCCGCGATCATCCCGGCATCCTGATAGGGTCTTGTTTCCGTCTGACTGATGGTGGGTATACGCACGGGCTTGAAATCCGGTTTGCGTGCCAGATCCAAACCAGCTGATATCAATAAATCGACCGAATATTCAGCGATACCCATGGCTGCAGAGACACCTGTCGAGCGGATGCCGCCCACACACAGATAACGTTGTTCCGCATGCAGCACGATCTGGTAATCAGTGTGCTCAGTGGCGGCTCGCAAACCAGCATAGGTTGAGGTTACTTCTTCAGACAAAAGTTCCGGCAGGATAGCGCGGCCCTTATCAAGCAGCATCTGCAATCCACCGGCTGTCGTCTGGGTGGCGGTCTTATCGGGCAGGTCTTCTGCCGTTGGACCAAGCAGAACATTGCCATAAACTGTCGGGCTGATGAGCACCCCTTTGGTCTTGGCGGTCGGCACAGGCAGGAGCACGTGGTTTACAAGAGGTCTTGAGAATTTGTCATAGATGATCAGTTGCCCGCGGCGAGGGGTGACCGTGAAATCACGATGACCGAAGTGGGCATTGATCTCATCCGAGAACAAACCCGCGCAGTTAACCACCCAGCTGGCCTGAACCATATCATCTGGGCTGTTGATTATGTAATGATCAGCTTCGAGCTGGATGCTCTCGACCTGAAAGTTAACCTTCAGGACAACCCCATTATTCACAGCCTGGGTTGCCAGGGCCAACGGCAAGCTAAAGGTGCACAGGATGCCTTCACCAGGAACCAGCAGGCCGCCAAGCGCAGCCTGGTTGATGTACGGTTCACGCCGGTAGATTTCATGTGTGTCGATCAGTACGGCATCCAGCACTCCGTTTTCGTGGGCTTTTTTCAGGAGCCCGGGCAGGGCATCCACTTGTTCCTGATTCCAGGCAATCAGGATGGCCCCCAGGCGTTCATGCGGGATACCCGCGGCGGGCATAAAACGATCCATGAGCGGGTAGCTGCGCCGCATCAAGGCAGCCTCAAGGCTGCCGGGCTTGGCGTCAAAACCGGTATGCCAGATGGCAGTGCTGGCTTTGGATGTCCCCATGCCCACATCCGGGTTGGATTCGAGGAGAACCACATCAACGTTATATTGAGCAAGCTCGCGTGCCAGGGC
>CAZLJB010000598.1:0-1090 GCA_964559195.1 uncultured Anaerolinea sp.
GCTGCCGCGCCCTCACGGGTGGTACTGTGTAATCGAACGGGCGAACCGCGGGTTTACCTGGAAGGACACCGGGTTTATTTTGGGACCGGTTCGGATTTAATCAATACCATTGACCTGGAAACTGGTGAGCGGCGTATTTCAGTAATTTCGGATGTCCGGAATGCAGCCCGCCTGGCCGATTACCTGCCCAACCTTGATTTTGTAATGTCCATGGCCCTGCCGTCCGACGTGCCGATCCAAACATCAGACCGGCGTTCGTTTATGGCAATGACCGAAAATACCGTCAAGCCGCTGGTCTTTACGGCCTGGGATGAGGCGGGTCTTGCAGATATTATCCTGATGGCAGAAACGATTGCCGGTGGACCGGAGGAACTGAAGCTTAACCCGTTTTTGTTGGCATACCTTGAACCAACCTCACCTTTGCAGCATACCGAGGTGGTACTTCGCAAGCTGCTGATGATGGCCGATCACGGTCTGCCCTTTGTCTACGCACCCGGGCCGGTGGATGGTGCCAACGCGCCCGTTACCCCGGCGGGTAGCCTGGCAATGTCAAATGCCGAGGTAATCAGTGGGGTTACGATCGCCCAACTTCGGCGCAGGGGTACCCCGGTGGTCTGGGGGTCGGGCAGCGGCCCGCTGGATATGAAAACGATGGTCGCCACATACAGCTCCCCGGAATTTTTGTTGCACTCCATGGCCATGTCTGAAATGGCGCATTATTATTATCATAAGCCGGTCTGGGGCTTTGCAGGTTGCTCAGATTCCAAGCTGCCAGATATCCAGGCCGGAATTGAAAGTGCCCTGACGATTTTGTGGACCATGTTCAGCGGCGCCAATCTCATCCATGATACAGGTTATCTTGAATCGGGTCTGACCGCCTCGTTGGAATTGATGGTGGTGAGTGACGAGATTATTGGTTTTGCGCGTCGCCTGATGCGTGGGATTGAACTCACGCCAGAAACACTGGCCCTGGATGTGATTGACAGGGTTGGTCCGGGTGGAAGCTTCCTTAAAACGCAGCATACCCGGCAGAACTATCGTCAGGTCTGGTACCCACGCGTATTTGATCGTCATTCTTACAGTGGCTGGA
>CAZLJB010000598.1:1190-2729 GCA_964559195.1 uncultured Anaerolinea sp.
TATCGTCAGGTCTGGTACCCACGCGTATTTGATCGTCATTCTTACAGTGGCTGGATGCAGGCGGGTCAGCCGACTGCCATCAAAACCGCGCATGAAATTGCGCGCGATGCCATTGCAAATCATCAGCCTGTTCCACTGCCGCTGGAAATACAGGAGAAGTTGAAAGCCATCCTGGCTGCTGCCGAGCGGCGGGCTGGAATTTTAGAAGCTTGATCAAGGCGATAGTCATGACCGAATCCAATGTTAATCTACTTATTCGCGCATCGCTCCTGATCGATGGCCTGGGTGGGCCGCCGGTCTCACAAGCGTTGGTTGCAATCGCAGGGGAGAAAATTGCTTACGCCGGAAAAGCGGCCGATGCTCCGGTATTTCCTCCTGAGGCAGAGGTGATTGATTTACCGGAAGCATGTATCATGCCCGGCCTGATCGATATGCACGCCCACCCTACCTTTTATTGGGAAGAGCCTGATTTGGCCACCTATACCGATGATGTCGATGGGGTCACAACTTATTCACCAGCCATGATCGCGTTACTGGCGGCAAGTAATTTACAGAAGGCTTTGATGTCTGGTGTGACAACCCTGCGAGACACTGGCTCGGTAAATGAGATTATGTATGATGTCAGGCGAGGGGTAAAAAAAGGGTTGATACCCGGACCCAGGCTGTTTATCTCAGGGCGCCTGATCATACCGACCGGTGGGCACGTGCACAATCTACCCGGACTGGCGAATCAAGCGGATGGGCCATACGGTTTCAGGAGTGCAGTGCGTCAGGAAGTTCGCGCAGGCGCCGATTTTATCAAACTGGCGAATGACAGGCAGGATCTTACTCAAGAAGAGCTGAATGCCGCTGTAGACGAAGCCCACCGGCTTGGTAAAAAAGTGGCCTGCCACACCATCTGGTACCCTTCACAGCGCATGGCGATTGAGGCTGGTGTGGATACGTTTGAACATGGCACACCTACGCCGGAAGAAATAGACCTGGCTGTGGAGAAAGGAATTGCCTGGACTCCCACCATCAACATGTCGCAAGAATACTTGAAGTGGTTTGAGCATCAGATGCACCACAGCAATCCCGCCCAGGCACAGAGCGCCCGCGAGGGATACGCCAGCCAAATGCAGTATCTTGAACAAAAACACACTTCGTTGGAGTATGCGCTCAAGGCCGGGTTACGGTTTGTAACCGGAACCGATAGTTTTATGGCAAATGTTCGCTTTGACGCACTGCCTGATGAGATGCGCTGCCTGGTTGAGTATGGTTGCCCGCCCATGCAAGCCATCCAGGCGGCCACGCTTTGGGCAGCCCAATCCATAGGTTGGACGGAGTTTGGCGCGCTGCAGCCCGGCAAACTGGCCGATGTAATCGCCGTGGCTGGCAATCCTTTGGCTGATATCCGGGTCATGGATAAGATAATTATGGTTGTGTCTGAAGGCAAGCTGGTCAAGTGCCAATTCGAATAATTTCTAATGGCGGGGCACAGCCTCGAGAGTGCGGTTCAGTTTTTCGGAGATCGGGAAAATTAGCACAAATTTCTTGCTT
>CAZLJB010000599.1:0-2726 GCA_964559195.1 uncultured Anaerolinea sp.
GCTGCTACCGGCTGTATTAGGATTACTGGAAAAATGACAACCAACCCAAGCCTTTACAAACTAGCCGCAGAGCTTCAGGAACGCGGTGAAAGCTTCGCGATGTGTACCATTACGTCATCCCAGGGCTCCACCCCGCGTCATATCGGCAGCAAGATGCTGGTTTATGAAAACGGCAGCTTCACCGGTACAGTCGGCGGCGGCGAACTCGAACACCGGGTGCTCGATGAAGCCTGGGTCGCCATTTCAGATGGCAAGCCTCGTAAATTAAATTATTCCATGACCGACCCTGCCCATGGCGACCCAGGGGTGTGCGGCGGCCAGGTGGAGGTTTTTGTGGAACCAGTCCTGCCAGCCCCCAAAATCATCATCATCGGTGGCGGTCACGTCGGAAAAGCCGTTGCGCATCTTGCCAAATGGCTGGGCTTCCGCATCGCAATCTCAGATGACCGCAGCGAATTTTGCACCGCTGAAATGAACCCGGATGCGGATGAGTTCTACCCTGTGGCGATGCAGGATCTTCCCAAACACGTCAACATCAACCGCCAGACCTATCTGATCCTGACCACGCGTGGGGTCGACACCGACGTGCCCGGGCTGCCCTCCCTGCTCGAAACCCGCGCAGCCTTCATTGGTGTGATCGGGTCGCGACGGCGCTGGTTGACGACCGTCAATGGACTGCAAGAAAACGGTATCAGCCCCGAGAGCATTGCCCGCATTCACTCGCCGATCGGTCTGGAACTGAATGCCGAAACACCCGAAGAAATTGCCGTCAGCATCCTGGCCGAGATCATCATGCTCAGAAACCAGGGCACCGGAAAAATGATGAAGGAAAAATCCTGAAATCCGTCCATCCCGCGGAATCCAACCACATCTTCGCAACTTTTTTCAGATCGCAGCGTATATCTGCTTGAAACTAAACATAGGTTGCACTATAATTATCTTCAATTATGGACAGCACCCCGGCCGGGTTGAAATTTATTCGAACCCGCCACCAGCTGTTTTACACCGCAAGCAGTTATGCCTGTGAATGTTATTTCCACAACGGTAACCACAAAGAAAACCTCTTTAACTCAAGGTCAAAAGGAGAATTTCATGGCCAGGATTTTTGATGTAATCGAATATCGCAATGAGATGGCGGACGAAATCGTTCATCGCTTCCCGGACGATAGTGGCATTGGCGATTATCGCATCGGTTCACAACTAATCGTCCGCGACGGACAGGCAGCGGTATTCTTCCGCAACGGCCAGGCACTCGATGTTTTTGGCCCGGGCATGCATACCCTGGTGACTGCCAACGTCCCCAAATTGATCGACTTCATCGGTAAAGCCTTCAATGACCGCACACCCTTCCCGGCCGAAGTTTACTTCGTCTCTCTCAAGGAATTTGCCAACAAAAAATGGGGCACGCCCCAACCCATCATCGTCCGCAATCCCGGCATGGGACTGGGCGTCGCGCTGCTGCAGGGCTTCGGTACCTATTCCTACCAGGTCAGCGATCCGCAGTTATTTGTCACCAATATCGTCGGTAAACAAGCCATCTTCCGCACCACAGAAATTGAGGACCGTGTTCGCACCGTCCTGCTCTCCAAACTGCAGGATTTGCTCGGTGAAACCGGCGCCAAGCGCAGTGTGCTCGAGCTGATCGGGTTAACCGAAGAACTCGGCGCGGGTGTACGCGCCAAGGCACAAGATGACTTTGCCGCGCTCGGCCTGACCCTCAAAACCTTCTACATCGGCAACCTCAAGCCTTCTGACAAATCTGCCCAGGAACTACGCGACATGGGCATGCTTGACATGAACGTCTACACCCAGCTCCAAGCCGCCGATGCCATGCGCGACGCTGCCAACAACCAGAGCGGCGGCGCCGGATTGACCGCCGGAATTGGCGCAGGAATGGGGATCGGCAACCTGATGGGACAGGCCCTGCAGGGCGGTATGCAGCAGCCGCAGCAGCAGCAAGCCCAACAGGCCGCTTCCAACAGCGCTCCCGCTGCCAGCGGCACACCCGATGTCATGACCCCCTCCGAAGCCGCCGCCATCCTGCGCGTCTCGGAAGAAGACGTGATGGCCGCCATCACTTCCGGTGACCTGAAAGCCAAAAAACTCGGCAGCGCCTACCGGATCAGCAAGGGTTCGCTGGAAGATTTTCTCAAGAGCTAAACCCACCAGATTCAGACAACGCCACGAGCTGTCGGGTTCTCCCGCCGGTCCGTGGCGTTTTTTATAGCATCCCTGCGATAATTTAGCTTTTCAGAAAAAGAATTGGAATGAAAAATACGCCTGACCAATCCCATTATCTCCTGATATTCGCCTGTTGCAAAGGATCATGAAAATTGGCGAGAATTGAATACATCCCCTGAATTCGAAAAGCAATCGAGATGGGAGAGCCACCTAATAGTTTAGCAATTTTCAGGTTGGTTTTTTCGAAGGAAATTGGGGGGCTGTCCATTTGGGGTATCGCGTTTCCAAACTGGTTGCAGAACCAGCCGGTGGAAATTACGGATCAAACGGCATCATTGGAAGGCCGTGACAACCCCCCTCACCCTACCATCTCACAGGGGGAGAGGGTTCCAAGTCATTAAATGGTCGTGATGGTATTAAAGGTGCGGGGGCTGTGCTGCCACGTTTCGTCCCGCAGGTTGGTACTTGCAGGCAACCTGCCGGGCAGCTTCCTGCGGGACGTTTTTTGAGAAGCGGATCGATTGCCGAATTAATGCAGATGACAG
>CAZLJB010000600.1:0-2726 GCA_964559195.1 uncultured Anaerolinea sp.
ACTCATTCGAATGAAAATCCACATCACTCATGACGTTTGACACTTGTAACAGATGCTCGGTTTCGTTTATATTTTTATGAAGCAATCAGTAATTTTCTGGGGGTAATTATCATATCCCAAAAAGTGTCAAAACAGGGAACAAACAGTCATGACAACCACCGCCCCAAATATCACTGATCAAGTCCTGGCCCTGGCTGCCGCAGAACTACGCCGGCTGGAATCCGAAAACAGTACCTGGATCGGCGCGTATAGTGGAATGAGTCTGGTCGATGGGGATGTATTCGAAAAAAGATTGGGCGGGCTTTTTGACTTGCACTACAAATTACCGAGAACTTTCCCGAAAGGCCACTGGGTGGTTTATTTGCACCACAAAATTCGGCGGCCAGGCAGTACAACCATCATGGCGTTCTCGAAGAAAGACCTTTCACGTGTTTACTTTGGGCCTGCGAAAGATAACGGATAAGGTTCTCAAATCCAAAATACAAACAGGAGGGCTAATACGAAAAAAATCTTTCTGCTCTTTTTAGTTCTATCGCTTTTCATCTCGGGCTGCGGACCAGAAATTACCCCCGAACCAATTGATGTTTCTGCACTGTAAACACCCGTTGTGCAGTGTCCGGGGACAATATGATCTAAAACCAGGGTTACATCATCATCCACATAGATGGAGCAAATATCCAACAGCGCTTTTTGGATCGTTTCTTTTTAGAAAATGGAAATCCGCGCAGGGTCGCATCCATATCCATTGTTGTCCTGCTATTGATCCCGACCAATGAGGCAATCAGCATCCCCCCTTTGAGAATGATCTTGTCCATATATTTTGAAATTGATATTCTTTCTAACAATCGTTCCAACATGAAATTCTGCAAAACGGCCTGAGCGGGTATATGTTATTCTAAGGCCAGATTTTTAATTTTTGCTTTGAACCGCATCGCCTTGTTCATAATAAAACCTCGATGGTTTGCCTCACGATTTTTTGAACCCTGAATTGCCTGGCGTAGTCATAAAGCAAATCAATATTTCTTTCAACCTTTCCCACATATCGTTTCAACGCTGAGGTAACCAGCTGGACATCGACCTGGTTTCTGTTCCGCAGCACATCGCAGATTGTTCTTTCGAGGTTAAAGGTTCGAATATCGTGTCCGTTGGGAGATTTGACGGTGATCAGACCCAAAGGATATAGACGATGATTCACAAAATAAACCCTTGCTCCACTTGCTTTCAGCGAGGTGGCGTTATATCCGGCAGGAACGGTAACGGAATAAAAAAGTGGCGTTCGATCACTCAGATCCAAAAGATACAAGGCAGTTTCGTGAGAGAAAATCGCGCCTTTGAACCTGGCCTGAAGACCGGCCATCTCGTCAACCAGATCACCGGTTTTTGAATACACTCCCCTATAAAGCCTTTGGATCTCTCCTTTCTTTGCCATATTGGAAAGATAGGTTCTCGGAATCCCATATTTCTCCAAATCGGAAGTCTGCAAGATACCGCCCTGGTGTTTTATAAGTTCGCGAATCCTTTCAATGGGGCCTACTTTATTTTTTACAACCATGCTTATATTATAATCTATATAAGCATGGTTGTAAAATTGATGCGTTGCACGAGTCCGGAAAGGGTATTGTTACTCAGGTGTGTATTTCGTTGAGCTATTAAAGCGGAATATACCCTTGGACCACATCAATGCGGTTATGCCCTTTATCAAGGAAACATCCAATCAAGTCCGAGACGGGTTTGGTGAACACCGAATACAAGCGCTACATAGCGCGCATTCCGAAGACCTATGCTATGCACAGCACCATGTTGTGAAGCTGGGCTAAAACGCGGATGTCTATTACAGCGAGCCTGTGCTGATCCGGCCAGCGTTTATCCAGTGCGTGGAGCCTTCGGATGATGATATTGTGAGGGTATTGAAGGTGGTGATAGGCTAGTTTTGATGTTATCTGGCAAATGCTTCGGCCAACGGCGTCACTTCTCGCAGTAGGCGGTCGCCTAAAATGTCTTTGGCGCTTTCCAGATCATAAAGGGCCTGCAAGTTCAGCCAAAATTCTGGGGTCGTATTGGTGGCACGCGCCAGCCGGAGGGCGGTGTCACCGGAAATACCGCGCCGCCCGCGCACAATATCGTTCAGCCGGGTGGTTGTAATTCCCATGTGCTGGGCCAGATTGTTCTGGCTGATATTCCATGGCTTCAAAAATTCTTCGAGCAATACTTCACCCGGATGAACCGGGGGAATTTTGTTGTCTGTCATAGCTCACCTCACGAATGATAATCCACGATTTCCACGTTATGCGCGTCTTCGTCACGCCAGTCAAAACAAATTCGCCAACGATCATTGATTCGGATAGAATACTGCCCGGTGCGGTCGCCGCGCAATTTTTCCAGGCGGTTGCCGGGCGGGGATTGAAGATTAACCAGCGCATTCGAGGAATGCAACATTGCCAGTTTGCGATAGGCCGTATTTTGCATATCTTTCGGCAACCTACTGGACCACTGGCGGTTGAAAATCTTACGGGTTTCGTCATCTTTAAATGACCTTATCACAACTCAATTTTATCTCGCTTTCCGATATACGGCAATACTGACAGCAATTCTCATTATCTAATTTTTAGTTCCTTCTTGGTTTTCCGTTAATTTTTGGACAGCCCCACCCCTTGCGATAATACCAACCGGAGAGTGCGGTTCAAAATTTCGGAGATATTAGACATCTTCCATAACTCAAGAAATGT
>CAZLJB010000601.1:0-2723 GCA_964559195.1 uncultured Anaerolinea sp.
AAACAGAAAGCTTTTTATCGATCAAATAAAGTGTTTCTCGCATCGACTCTTCCACATAAGGTAAACCAAACCATGCAGTACCAAAACCAAACAGAAAACCAGTCAGCAAGCGAAGGAACGGCGTACTTTCACGGTAAGGCAATATGTTCGCAATAAAAGAAACTGGAATTTGGCTAAACAACTGCGAGAAACCATCCAGCCCAATTGGCGCTATCGCGAAAACGAGCCATAACAACCAGTTCAGCGGCGGAATTTTTCGTTTAGTAAGGCCATATAAAAGCGCAAATAAGATAATCGCTCCGTAAATTGCCACATCTCTTTCGCAAAGTGCAATTTTATAACCCAGCTTTTCATTTCCAGTAAATCTGCGTGCGGCCAAAAGATCGTTTTCATCAAGTCCGGTCGCTTGACCGAAAGTTACAACACCAGTTATCCCAGCTGCTGCTCGTGGATAGTAAGGTTGTTCACCAAATAAAAAGAACGAGCGGAAGCCAAGTTGATGACATAGGGGGCTATAAGCTGTGTAAATAATATTAGCAGGTGTATTTGCGCCAAGTTTCATCAACACAGGTGCAAGCGTTGGCAAGCCAAGGTAGATAACAAATAACATTATCACGGACAATAACCAATGCCTGGCTATCCAAATTGAAAGGCGATCAGCAAAATTCAACTTAGAACCATCTGATTTTGGCAGCTGTGCTTTTTGAGCAAGAGAATCCTGAACCGCCCCAAACGTCATTATCAGATCTGCCTTGGTAAATGGGGCAACTAAATGATATGGGCCAATCTCGATAACAGGAATTTCCGTTAAATATTTTTTCAGCAGAATTGGATCTTTATCAATATCCACATTTAGTAATTGATGAGGAAACCTTGATTGAAGATCTTCAAGATCAATCCTGGCCTGATCACACAAATGGCATTCCGGGCGCGAGTAAAGTGTAACGGTTATCAAAATTAAACTCCAAAAACAAGCATAGGGTAATGAGGGAACAAAATATTATTCAGAGCTATCGAATTTTATCCAAATAAAATCACAACCCGAAAGACCAACCAGGGAACATCGTCGCAATAATATTGAAAGCACCGGTCATCAACATTACTCCAATAATGACCATCAATCCACCCATTACCACTTCGGTATAGCGCATCAGCTTGCCAAAGCGCCGCAGTATTGTAGTAACCCATCCGATACCTAGGGCTGCCAATAAAAATGGAATGGCCAAACCCGCCGAATAGGAAGTAAGCATGATTACTCCCTTGGAAATGGATCCCCCATTCAATGCCAATGTTAATATTGCGCCTAAAACAGGGCCGACGCAAGGAGACCAGCCTGCAGAAAAGAACACTCCCATCAATGCGGATGATAAATAACCGAGTTTTGGATCTGGCAATTCCTGAAGACGTGTATCATATTCCAGAAAGGGAATTCGAAAAACGCCAATCATGTGTAACCCAAAAACAATTACTACCAAACCGCCCAATCGACCTAACCAAGTACGCACATCGTAAAGTAGTCCACCTAAGGCTGAAGCAGCCACACCCAATGACACAAAGACCAGGCTGAACCCGACAACAAATGCTACACCATGCAAAAATGTAATAACGCGATTATTTAATCCACCATCCCCACCAGCTGCTCGACCGCCTAAATAACCAATATAAGCAGGAACAAGAGCTAAAACGCAGGGAGAAAGAAAAGAAGCTACGCCAGCAATAAAAGCCAATCCTATACTAATATTTCCAATTTGCATACAACACCTTTATATTTATTGATTTATCCTGACTTAAGAATAAAATTAATAAGTCCGCTCTTCTACATCCACCTGAGTACCGCCTGGCATGCCAATCGTCAAGTCACCCGGCTCCAATCCAACGGTAGGATTAGTCCATCGGAAAATCCATTTTGCGTCTTCCGGGCGGACATTGATACAGCCATGGGAACGAGGCACACCATAATCATTGTGCCAAAATGTCGAATGAATTGCCACACCTGAACCTGAGAAAAAATTACACCAGGATACCCCGGGCGTGTCATACCCACCACTCACCGTACCTCCAGCCATGTGAATAGATATGGATTTTCGCCAGGTTAAATGACCTTTCCCGATAGGCGTGGACCAATTGTCTACTAAATTTCCTTGAGCATCCCATTTAGCACCGCTTGAAATCCTACAAAAATAAACCTCTGTATCACCTTCCAAGCACGAGATTGTTTGATAAGTAAGATTGGCTTTTACACGCTTTTTATTTGGATCAAAATCGGGATTAATCGGCGCAATTTCTTCTGCAGTAATTACCCGAAAGGCTGATCCATCAGCCCAAAATATATCTCCATAACTACCAAACCGTTCGTTAATCCGATAAATTATACTGCCCGTTACATCGCTCTTTTTTATCTGATCGATCCACATCACCTGGCTATAATATAATCTGGTAGGCAGATTCCACTGCTGTGCATTTTTTAGCCAAGGGGAAGCTGCAACTTGATTTTCGAGCACGAAATCTACATAAGGGACAGTGACTTCAGCCCAAAAGCCAGCCTGGCCCTTTGGGATGGTGTCCAATGGGATATTGGGTAGATTTTTAACCGGTTGGACATAAGATGCATAAAGGTAACCATCAGGGGTCTCGACATAGCGTTGATTTAGATGGTTTGTATCCCGCCGGCCAACTACCTCTCGCAGCCAGGGCACGATAGTATCACCATAAACTGTTTTGAT
>CAZLJB010000602.1:0-2715 GCA_964559195.1 uncultured Anaerolinea sp.
AGATAGCTTCAGGTGACTGGAGTTCAGACGTGTGCTCTTCCGATCTCAGGAACACTTCAAGACCACGCATGCCCAACACGAAGCCTGCCTGGATTTCGATTTCCGTCTTCTGGATAATAACGGCACTGAACACTGGATTGCGCATGTTTGCCGCCCGGTCTTCGACCAGGCTGGCCAATACCAGGGTCAGCGTGCCAGCAATCGCGATGTCACCATCCGTAAAGATACCGAACTACAATTACGCCAGCTTTCCCAGGTGGTCGAACAAAGCCCATCCATCATTCTGATCACGAACCTGAGCGGACAGATCGAATATGCCAATCCAAAATTCACCCAGGTTACCGGTTATACGGCCGAAGAAGCGCTTGGAAAAAATCCGCGCGAGCTGCTTTCAGATGACCCGCCCGAAGCCGATTTAAGCTTATTAAAATCCCTGGCGGAGAAACGGGAATGGCGCGGCGAATTTCATAACCGACGAAAAAATGGCGAAACCTATTGGGAATCGGCCATCATTACCCCCGGCACGGACGTCAAAAATCAAATCACGCATTACATCCACATCAAGGATGATATCACCAGCCGCAAGAATGCCTCGCTGCGTCTGCGCCAGCTTTCACAGGCTGTCGAACAAAGCCCATCTTCAATCGTAATCACGGATCTAGCTGGCAGAATCGAATATGTCAATCCCAAGTTTACCGAATTGACCGGCTACAGCTCCGAAGAAGTCATCAATCAGAACCCCCGCATTTTGCAATCAGGCAGCACTAAGCCTGAAACCTACAAACAGTTATGGAAAGCCATCACTTCCGGCCGCGAATGGCGCGGTGAATTTCAAAATAAAAAGAAAAATGGCGAGCTTTATTGGGAATCTGTCGTGATTGCCCCGGTAATTGATGATGACCGGAAAAGCACCCATTACCTGGCAATCAAGGAAGATATCACCGAGCGCAAACAGATCGAAAACCTGCTGCAGGAAAGTGAACTGCGGTTCCGCAGCCTTTTCGAAAACTCGCCTTTCGCCTACTTATCATTGGATTGGAACGGGTGTTTACTGGATGTCAATGAAAACCTGTGTCAATTGCTGGGATATTCAAAGGATGAATTACTCGGCAAGTCTTTTGACTTTTTTTGGAGCGCGGATACTCGGGCGTTTTTCCTTCCGCGTTTTCAGGAGTTTAAAACTATCGGATCAACCCACGGCGACATCCGCCTGAAACGCAAGGATGGCCAGCTCCTGATCGTGATTCTCAACGGGCGGATCCAGGCTGACCTCCAGGGGCATTTTCTGCGCACGCACTGCATCCTGACCAATGTTTCGGAACGGGAACGCATGCAGGCTCAGCTTCGCCAGCAAAACAATTCAATGACGGCCCTCTATCAGAGCGCGCTCGATTTTTTACGCAATCATGATCTGAATGAGCTCTTCATTGCGCTGGCCGGGCATGCCAGCCAACTGCTAAATGCAGAGCAGGTAGAAATCATGACCCTGCAAGATGATATTTTATTGGCTCAATTTACATCACCCGGGCAGCCGTTCAAAGCCGGAACACAGTTTGACCACAGCCAGGCTGTGCTTTCGTGGCAGGCTGTCGAGACCCTCCAACCTGCCACGATCATTGATCGTTCAGCCAGCCAACAAAACTTCATGACGGATAATCAGCAGCCTGTTTTCGCAGTCGCTTCCATACCCATCATCAGTAACGATCGTTGTCTGGGTGTCCTGGATCTTGGCCGCGAAATACCCGGCCTCCCATTCACAAATGACGAGATCCAGCTGGCTAAATTGTTCGCCCAGATTTCAGCGCTTGCCATCGAGAATGCCAGGCTGAGCAGCTCGCTGCTTGAACAGGCCATCCGTGATCCACTGACTGGCCTGCATAACCGCCGCTATATGTTTGAAACCTTGCAACTCGAAATGGCGCGTTCGATCCGCGAAAAATCCATGCTCAGTTTTGTCCTGCTGGACATCGATCGTTTTAAGCAGATCAATGATACCTATGGACATGGGGCCGGCGATGCCGCTTTGAAAGCCCTGGCTACCCTGTTCCTGCGCATGGTACGCGCTGATGACATCCTGTGCCGCTACGGGGGTGATGAACACCTGATTGTTATGCACAATACCGCACCTCAAAAAGCGCTCGAACGCGCCGACCAATGGCGGAAAGCCATCGAAAGCTTGGTTGTGGAATACGAGGGCAGCCAATTTAATATCTCAATATCGCTGGGGGTCTCCACCTTTCCAGACCACGGCTCGGCCATTGACGGATTAATTGCCTGTGCCGACAAAGCACTCTTTGCTTCCAAGAAAGCTGGTCGCAACCGGGTCAGTTATTACGAACCTCGCGGCCAAAAAACAAGGCAGCTGCCAGCCCTCGACCCAACCATCCAGGCCCCCGATGACAACAGATGAAACCTGGGTGGCGCTGCTCATCTATAAACCGGTCCTGTCGTAAAAAACAACCTGCTTCCAAAAATAATTCCGACCAATCATCGCAAATACCCGTTTTCCGGCACCCATCTGGCTGTAATTTCATCAAAGCCAGAACTGGCTGGCTTTAACAAACCCGGGCAGAGAAACTTAAGTGACAGGGACGATTCTTATTTTGAACCATAATATACCGAAGGGGTCAGTTTAGGATATAACCACACTACGCATGGCTGAAGCGACTAGATCGGAAGAGCACACGTCTGAACTCCAGTCACCTGAAGCTATCT
>CAZLJB010000603.1:0-2711 GCA_964559195.1 uncultured Anaerolinea sp.
AGATAGCTTCAGGTGACTGGAGTTCAGACGTGTGCTCTTCCGATCTCTATATAGAAATTTTCGGGATGCAGGGTGGCGCTGGTGCTCACACTGACCGGGAAGCCGCCAGATTCGGTGGCACTGATCTCCAGGGTGATTTCGGTTGTATCATCCACCTTAAGGTCATTCAACGGAATGTTGAAGGTACCATCCGCAGCTGTACGGCCATCACCGCTTTTATATATATTCCCAAACTGCCCGCCGCCCGTTGAATACCAGAATGCGTGTTGAGTGCCTGTATTAAAACCAGGGATCATAAAATAAGATGGGCTGGTATACAAACGCCAGGTAAAAGGCAGGTCATCAACCGGGGAACCAAAAAAATAGGCAGCATTAAACGTGGCGGTCAGTGGTTCTCCACTTTTGCCCGGGTTGGGATTGATACTGGCAGTCAGATTTAGCTCTGGTTTGCGGTAATCTGCCACCTTGAAATTGATGGACCCGTTAGACAAATCCTGGCCAGCCGTGGAGATGGTCAATGTGTAATCACCCGGCTCGGCTTTTGCGGGTAGTTTGAAGGCGCCATCAAAGCTGCCATAGCCCGAAAGCGTAACCGGTTGAGGCTGCCCGATTTTTCCCTTCGGGCCGAACCATGAAAGGCTCAGATCGCTGACATCGGCGGGGCTGTAACGTCCATCGTACCAATTTTTGACAATACCACGATAATAAACCGAATCCCCGGGACGATAGACAGGTCTTTCGGTGTACAGGTATGCCTGCAGACGGGCAGGGCTTGAATCAGTGTGTAAACCAAAGTACCAGGGTGCAATGCCCTGGCTCCAATCAGAGGCAGCCATACCAAACTGGTCGTCGCCGGGCTGCCCAAGAATAGCATAAAGGTTGTTGCTGTTCGCTGGCTCTGAAATTGGCCCACGCCACAATCCGTGAGCATCTGTGACTCCGCTGGCCAGGCTGGTATTCTGCTCGTTAAACAATCTGATCGGAATATTCTGAACCGGCTGCTGGGTACGCAAATCTACTGCCCAGACCAACACCTCGGTTGGGCTGGCCTTGATGGTTACATTCAAATTGCTGACAATCAACACTTGGGGAGAAGCCCGCTGTGCAGCCAACTCGGGGGATGAGACACTTGTGAAATACAGGCCGGTCGGCAGCGGAGATTTGCTCAAATCAATTAAAACCATTTGGTTATCATTACGCGGCAGCCCAGGATTCACAGATTTGGTTTGCAAACCAGTCGGCAAAAAGTTTTGCTGGAAGGTGTAATCACTCTGGAAGCGAAAAAAATCATCCAGTGAAAGCGGAGCATGCGAAACCACAATGGTATTCACATTTACAGCCTGGACGCTGATGCGGGGATCTTCCGGACGGGTGAAAAGGACAGGGACATACGTGCCAGCCCGTAAATCCGGATCAGCGTCCGGCTCGATGCTTGTGAAAATATAATCCTGTCCCAGGGTCTGGCCCCAGCGATCTTTTAGATTGGATGAATAAGTGCTGGTATAGCGCTGGCCAGGTTTAAAATCAGCGCTAATATTGAGAGTATTGCCAGCGATGGAATAATTGTAATAAGTTGTCTTGGGACTGATGCTTACCAGGGCATCAAGCTGGACCTGGTTATAATCGGCCAATGGGGCATTAAAAGTGACCGAAACATTCTGATTCTGCGGGCGAACCTGGCCATTTGGGAAACTGGTGGACAACACCCCAAAAGTCGCCACAGATTGGTAATTGGTCTGGCTATCAGCGCCCAGTGCTGCGCCACCCCTGGAATGTGAACCGGCGCCAACAATCAGGGTATAAGCCGCTTGACGCTGAAGCAGGCCGGCAGGTTTAAAAGTTAATACACTAAAGTTCTTATTCCACGAATATTCACCCGGCAGCTTGCCAGCCGGACCGGTGAGTGAAAAACTTGATTCAACACTGCTCCGATCCATAGACTGGTTAAAGCTGACTTCAATGGTTGAATCCAGGTTGAGACCACCCGGGCCGGTGTCCGCCGAAATTTTGGAAATTGCTGGCAGTGTCGTTTTGAACGACCAGGATGTATTCGAGCTGGCCGGGTCAAGGGTTACGCCACTGGTGCTGACCAGCTTCGGATTAACACGAGCGGAGTACTGGATGCCGCCGGCCAGAGCCGGATCAGCATGGAAGATATATGTGCTGGTATTCAACCACTCGCCCTTTCCAGGTGCGGCTGGTTCCAACGTCAACGCATCCGGAAGGGTGCTGGAGGCTGCACCCAGCGGCACAACCGGCTGGTTAAAGGTCACAACCACGGCTGAATCGGGGGAAACATCCGCGGCATTCGGAGCTGGCAAAATTTGTGCTACTTTCAACGGTCCCGGAGTCTGGTATGAAAAAACAATCGGTTCCGGCAGGGCCAATCCCTGAATGGATTTTGCGCTGGCTGCCAGAGAAAAGGTTATTTTTGAATTAACTGGGAATGGGCTTTTTGGTGCCAGAGTTAGCGTGGCATCATCTGCCCAGCCAAAAACCAAGCCGCCCGGAAAATCTGCGCTCAAAGCAGCTTCCACCGAAGGACGATCCATTTTTTCGCTAAAGAAGACTGTTAGCAAACCCTGCTGTTGGATGAGACTGCCAATCGACGGCAGGGTCTCAACGATGGTTGGCGGCAATGGCACAGGTGTAGGGCTGGGTGCCGCAGTTGGCTGAATGCCGGGCAGGGATGGCAGCCCCAAATTGCAAGC
>CAZLJB010000604.1:0-2709 GCA_964559195.1 uncultured Anaerolinea sp.
TCGATATGTGTCGTTGGACCTATGCCCTTACGCAATATCGGTTTGGTGAAGACCCGAATACAATCCGTCAAAACCTGGGGGTCTCTAAAATTCAATGGCGGGAGTTACATCTGAAACTAAAAAAATTATCTGGAGATAACAATCCGGAATAGGCATAAAAAGAAGAGGAAATGGTTCAACCATGTTCCTCTTCTTTTTTTATCTGGATTTTGATAACCCGGCGGGTGCGTGTTGTGATCTTAAATGGTTCTGCGAAGCGCAAGCCGGGCACCCAGGCAATCCGTTCGCCAGCACAGATAACCGGCCAGCCGCGCCTCAATCTTTTGGGCACTTTCTGATTAATGAATAACTCTGCCAGCTTGGTGGTTTGTCTGGGCATCCCGAGTGGCTCGAAATAATCACCACTGCGGAAAGTCCGTGCCAGCAACTGATCAGTCACAAGATCAGCGTCCAGATTGGCGGTCAGTTTGTCTGAATTACGGGTTGCTTCGATCTGAAGATTATCGCTGATAATTTCTTCGTAATGCAGGCTCCAACCGTTTCCTAAAGAAAATCGTCCAGGGGTTAAGACGATTGATTCATGCAGTTGGGGCCAGGCATTCGTGGGCAGTGCGGCAAGATTGGAGGTCAGATAAAACAGGTTGCCTTCCGGGTAGGTTTTCAATCCACCAGCCAGATCAATTGGTTTATAGGTAACCGCTCTTTCGAGCGCATCAAAATCAATGTCCCGCAGGCCCGGTTTTAAGCTGAGGGCTGCCTTACGAAAAAGGTTGCGTGCCAGAACTGGGGCCAGTTTTTTAAGTTCAGCCTGGTCAAATCCAATAAATTCCGGTCCGGTAGCGCGGACGGTCTTTTGCCAGGCGCTTTCAACCAGCGTATTGAGTAATTCAAAATCGCCTTGCAAAGCCAATGCGGTTTTTGCAAGTGTCTGCCGGATCTGTGGATTGTATTGTTCCAAAATGGGCAGCAGTTCGTGTCGCAGCCGGTTTCTAAAATATTGGGTATTGGTATTGGTCGGGTCGATACGGGGGCTCAGTTTGTACTGCTGGCAGTAGGCTTCAGTTTCGGTGCGGCTCCAGGTCAATAATGGACGGACGAGCGGGATATTTTTATCAAATGATGGCAAAATCACGCTTGGGGGCATTCCTTTCAACCCGGAAATGCCTGCGCCTCGTAGCAAATGCATTAAAACTGTTTCTGCCTGGTCGTCGGCAGTGTGACCCACCACCACAGCTTGCGCTTCAGATTCCCTGGCCTGGCCAAATAGAAAGTGATAACGCAATTCCCTGGCCGCCTCTTCGGTGGATAGACCCTGTCTGGCAGCTATTGCCGCAACATCTCCGGAGCCGGCTACAAATGGTAGGCCCATGCTTGTCGCAACTTCTCTAACAAAATCAAGATCTGCCTCGGCTTCCACGCGTAAGCGATGATTGAAGGATGCCACCAGGATTGGGTAGTTCTGACTGTGTAAAAAATGCAAAAGCGCCATAGAATCCGGACCGCCAGAAACACCGACGACGATCAGGCGCCCGGGTTGTAAATGGGTTGATGCAAGATTGGCTGGTGCCATTTTATTTTATCCTGTGGATCTGGGGCGCCGGACTAAATTTGCCCCGAAGTTAAATGGTTCTCGAGCGGCTGGTTAGAGTTGGTAAAGTTCGATCAGTACACCGCTGGCGCTTTCTGGGTGAACAAAGGCATAGCGTCTGCCATCCGGGCCTGTGCGCGGTTGTTCATTGATCAGGCGTACTCCCCGGGCTTTTATTTGCGCCAGCATGCCATCGATGTCATCGACTTCCAGGCAAATGTGGTGCAGACCCTGCCCACGTTTGTCGAGATACTTGGAAATGCCAGAATCGTTGGTGGTCGGCTGCACCAATTCAATTTCACCGCCAGGCAGTGGGAGAAAGGCTACCTTTGATTTTTCGACTGGGACATCTCGCACTTCACTTAATTCCATTCCGAGCGCATCCCGCCAGAAAGACAGGGATGTTTCAATATCTTCCACAACGATCGCGACATGATTGATCTGTTTGATTTTTGGCATGATTTCCTCAAAAGGGTTGCTAGAAAATTAAATCAGGTTAGCGGGGATAAGTTTTGCAACTGGTTGATAGCCTGGGGCCGGGATTATTCATCGGGCATCAAATAAATAAAGTTAGCCATGTCAGGTCGTTCCAGCCAGCCTTGTTTTTGATAGAAGCTGCGTTCATAAGATTCGCGCTGTTTTGCGTTCAGTAGCGAAAGCCGGTAGGCACCCCGTTCTGACGCTTCATTTTTGACGGTCTCGAGCAGGCCTGTACCTAAACCATGTCCGCGGGCGGCCGGGTGGATAAATAGTTCAGAAATAAAGCCTTCTGGCCCAGGTAAAAAAAGATAAGCCAGCCAGTGCACACTGATATAACCAACCACCAGGTTGTTTTCATCAACGCCCACGTGCACGGAATGACTCTCGTCAGCCAGACATTCCGCCAGGTGTAATTCAACCTGTGATGTTACTTCGGCGGATGTTTTTGTATTGAGGTCTGTAAACCAACCCACTTCGCGTAGTAGGTCTGCCAGCGCAGATGTATCTGTAAAACGAGCAGTACGAATTAAATAGGGCATGGCTTCATTTTACCCTCAAATACCACTGGTTCTGATTAGCAAATCCCAGGTTGGTTTTATCGAAGCAGGTTTGGGGTATTTTTGGAAGCCTGCAACCCCACC
>CAZLJB010000605.1:0-2708 GCA_964559195.1 uncultured Anaerolinea sp.
GATAGCTTCAGGTGACTGGAGTTCAGACGTGTGCTCTTCCGATCTCCTCTTTTTACAAAGATTTACTTAATATCCAGACCTACAACTGCGTCCCACTGTTCCTTGATCTTGGCTCGGGCTGCTTTCAGCTGATCACCGCTCGGAACGATGGAACCAGCCAGCAGGGCGGCATCCGGCAGTTTGGCAGCCAATTCAGCGCTAACGATCTTGCGGGCATTCATATCGGCCAGACGAGCCGGGGCGCAGTAGCCTTTGATCCAACCCAGCTGGCCTTCGTCAGAGTACAGGAACTCTTCCCACAGGCGGGCAGCAGCCGGATGCGGTGCATAAGCGCTGACGGCCTGATAGTAGTAACCACCCCAATTGACATCCGAAGGATAAACGATCTGAATATTCGGGTTGCCCTTGAAGTTATCCTTGTTGGCATAGGCATTCCAACTCCACTGGAAGGTGATGGGGGTTTCGCCCTTGCCGATAGGACCGGTATTGGCGATCAAAGGCAGTAAGTTGCCTATTTTGTTCAACTGAGAGAAGAAATCGAGACCAGGTTGGATATTGTCAAGTGTGCCACCGTTGGCAAGCGAAGCTGCATAAACCGACTGGGCGGCCTGGTTGGAGGCACGTGGGTCACCAGCCAGGGCGATTTGGCCTTTGTACTTCGGATTAAGCAGGTCTTTATAAGAAGCCGGAACTTCCTTGACGATATCGGTATTCACTTCCAGAACCATGACACCGCTGTAATCTACATAATAGAAACCATCGGGATCATTGGTGCCTTTGATGGTGTCCCAGGTGGCCACCTTGTAAGGAGCCAGCAGGTTATCGCCCTTAGCGAGCGGACCATAAGCAGGGCCGATATCCAGCACGTCTGGAGCCTGTGGGCCCTTGTTGTCCTTGTTATCTTTAATTGCCTGAACTTCATCGGCGGAACCGCCATCCGGGTTGAGTGAATTAACCTTGATGCCATACTTGGCGGAAAAAGTGTCGATCAATTCACCATAATTGCACCAGTCACGGGGCAGAGTGATGACGTTGAGCTCGCCTTCCTTCTTGGCAGCTGCAATCAAGGCGTCCATGCCGCCGGCGTCAGCAGCAGATTTCACCGTATTAAAATCTACAGCCGCCGGAGCAGCGGTAGCTGCAGGTGCATCAGTGGCTACAGGAGCAGCCGTGGCCGCAGGAGCCGCAGGAGCAGTGGTGGCTGCCGCAGCTTGAGCAGCCGCCGGACCGCAGGCAGTCAATACAACCGCCAGCAATACCAAAAGCGAGACAAGTGTGATGGTGTTTCTTTTCGAAAACATTTTATTCTCCTTTGATTGATTTTGTATAACAGTTCAATCTTAGGCTAATACTATTAAGGATCGTTTTCTAAACAATTAACGTCTTGTTAAGATAAACATCCTCCATGACCGGTTCTATATATTAACCACTCCTTGTTTTTGATACAAAAATACATCATCTTTTCTTTTTTGGGGATGTTTTCTAACCTGGAAAAACCACCCTATCAGCAGTTACAAATTAAACAGGCGAAAAACCAACACTTCAGGCAGGTTTTTCTGCCAGCATTTCTTTCAACCTGGCATGTTCGGCATAAACTCCACGATATCGCTCGGGCAAAATGGCCGCAATCTGGCACATGATCTCATCGGTATACTGCTTGAGGGCCGCCTCCCGATTTTCCTTTGGCAGGGGCGGCAGTCTAAATGGCAAACCAGCAGTCAGGGTGATTTTAGATTTACGAAAATGCCTGACGTTATCCAGCACAACCCTATCCTCGGTACCCGTAATAGCCACCGGCACCACCGGGAAACCCGAGCGCGCCGCCAGGTAAGCCACTCCGGACTTGCCTTCAATCAGAGCACCGCTCCGCGAGCGGGTACCCTCGGGCGCGATCACCAGCGAATTGCCGGCTCCCATCAGGGCGATCATCTTGCGCAGCGCTTTTAAATCCGGGTTGTAACGATCCACAAACAGGAAGTTCAATTCGCGCCCCAGGAAACGGATCCAGCCAATTTTTTCCCACTTTTCGGCCACCGGAATAAACATATCGAACCGGTCAAACTTGTAATGGAACATGGCAATATCAATGATGCCAATATGATTGGTTGCAATCACAAAAGCGCCCTGTGATGGCACATTATCAAGCGTGATAACCTCGATATCTCCGATCAGATTCAAAATGGCTATGATCAACCAGCGGACAAATTTTCGCATAAGGCCTGTTAGCGTTAAATGGGTTTTTGAGCGGAAGAGAAGGTCGTTTTTCCAGGTTTTGGAAATTGCGGGCAGGCTGCCGGTCGGAAATGCCCGGAGACAGCCACAAAACAGACACCCTGCTTACAAAACTGCGTTGTTTTACTGGGTGATTTCAACCATGCTCACATTCAGGCCGCTTCGACGCTGGTCTTTTGTTCCTCGATCAGTTCCTGCAAGCGGGGATGCTGCGCATAAAAACCACGATATTTTTCTGGAAGCATGACGGCAATCCGGCACATGATTTCATCCGTGGCTGCCGCCAATGCCTCATCCTGCTGCTGCCCCCGGGTAGCTGGAAGGATAAAGGAGGGGCCTGCCTGAACAGTGATGTGCGAACGGCGAAAATGTTTGAGATTTTCAACCACCTGCCGGTCTTCCGTTCCAGTCAATGCGATCGGGATGACCGGCATGCCAGTTTTGCTGGCAAAGAAAGCCGCGCCCGCGCGGGCCTC
>CAZLJB010000606.1:0-2703 GCA_964559195.1 uncultured Anaerolinea sp.
CAGATGTGTATAAGAGACAGCGCTAAAGGTATATTCCCACTGCAGGGTTTCACCCTTTTTGAGTGAGAGCATGCGCCTGGACGAGCCGCTAATCAAAGTGCTGTTCTCAGGCAGGTTGTCACGCAACAGCAGCTCACGCACTGTCGCGCCCCGGTTAGTGACCTGTAATCTGACCGTCACAGGCTGCCCAGGTGTGGCGCGTTCATCCGAAATCACCCTCTCAATGGCAAGATCCAGACGGGCCGGCGACCACAGAAAAGCCGCCAGCAGGTAAACCAGCAGCGGAAGCGCCAGTTCGAGCCAGCCGGGGTTGAACGAAACCAACCCGCCCAGCAGCAGCGTGAAAATTAGAAAACCCAGTAATAAAATACGCGACATGGCCTGCGGGTCAGCTTCCGCGCGCAACCGGAACGGGCACTTTGTTCAGGACATCCGCAATGACTTCTTCGGCCACGCGCCGCCCCATCCAATATTCGGGCTGCATGATCATGCGATGGCTGAGCACGGGCACAGCGAACCACTTGATATCATCCGGCAGGATGTAAGCGCGCCCCTGTAATGCCGCTCGGGCACGCGCCAACTTCAGAAAAGCCAGCGAGGCGCGCGGTGAAGCGCCAACCGCCACTCGCCGGTCAACCCGCGTTTCATGCACCAACCGGGCAATATACAGTTCCAGGTCACCATCCACATGGACGGTCTCAATCACCCCGCGCATCTCCAACAATTCCGCGCCGGAGGTGACCGGCTGCAGGGTCACTTCCTCAACCTGCCGGCTGCGGCGGCGCTGCAGGATCTCCTTTTCTTCTTCCACGGTTGGGTAGCCAACCGTCAACTTAAGCATAAAACGGTCGAGCTGGGCTTCGGGCAGCGGAAAGGTGCCTTCATATTCAATCGGGTTCTGAGTAGCCAGCACCAGGAACGGTTCCGGCAGGCTCAGCGTCTCGCCCTCCAGCGTGACCTGGCTTTCCTGCATGGCCTCCAGCAGGGCAGATTGGGTCTTGGGCGAGGCGCGATTAATCTCATCCGCCAGGATCAGGTTGGCAAAGATTGGTCCCTTGCGCAGCTCAAAACGGTTCTCAGTCCGATTAAAGATGTACCCGCCGGTGATGTCACCCGGCAGCAAGTCCGGGGTAAATTGGATGCGCTTGAAATCCAATCCCAGGGCGGTGGCAAAGCTGCGCGCAATCAGGGTCTTGCCCAGGCCTGGAAAATCCTCAAATAAAATATGCCCAGAAGCCAGGATCGAACAGGTCACTGTCTCCAGCAAGTCATGCTTGCCAACCACGGCCCGTTCCACTTCTGCCACCACCTTCCTGCCAAGCGCAGCCACATCACGGACGTCTGAGAGCATTGTCATTCTCCATTTCAGATTCAAGATAATCAATTACGGGGCCAATATCACCGTCAAAAGGAGTCGCAGGGCTGGATCTGATGCTTCCCGGCAGGCTAAACCCACCTGGTAAAGTCAACCCGGAAGGCAGCGGATAATCCGAAAAACTGGTGTTCAGACCTGCTTCCAGATACCGGCGCACCTGCAGCGTGAGCCTGGGACGCGAGCCAGTTCGAAGCGCACGCTCCTCATCCAATTCCAGCGTACGGCGGCGAATATGCTGGCGTAGTTCCTGGATATCCAGTGCCAGCCGCCCCAAAATTCGCGCGATTTGCCATTTAAAGTAAATGCCGCCTTCCTTGCGCTCGATCTGCATGGCAAGCTCAGCGACCTGCCCCTGGATCGGATTGGAACGCAGCAGGCCTGGTTCCGGGATGACCAGCCTGCCCAGCAGACTGCCAAGCGCCAGGTAAATCATCATCAGCACCAACACCAGCCACACAACCGGCTGGGGTATAAAACGGTAAAAAATTCCGGACAGCCAAAACAGGTAAGCCAGCGGGCGAAGAATGAGCTGTTCGACCACGTCGCGCAGCATAAAAGCCAGCAGCAGCGCCGTTAAGAACACCAGAATTACCACGCCCGCCAACTGTAGTTTACGGTTCACAGGCTGCGGCCACAATCATGCAGGATGGCGCTCAGCGCGGCAGCTGCCAGATCGCGCTCGGCCAGGCTGGAGGTCTTGCCACCATAACGCACCGCTTCAAACAGGCGTGTCAGCGTGTGCACCGCTTCAATTGGCAACCCAATACGTTCCATTCGGAAGGCAAATTCGCTGGGAGTGTTCCCAGGTTGGCGCAGCAAACCGCGCTTTGCAAGCACCACCTCATTCATGCGGATGTAAGCCTTCACGATGGCATCCTCCCAATCCTGGCCTGCCTGCAGTGCCCCGAGCGCCTCGGTCGCGATATCCGCCACCTGATCGATAGCCTGTTGTTCGCCCAACCTGGGACGGCGGGTATAGATCAACCAGCTCAATAACACCAGGGCCAGCCCAATCACAAAACTGACCCCGAACACCAGCCATGGATTAAGCTGCGGCGCTGCATAAACTGGCCCAGCAACCTGTCCGGCCGCTTGGGCCGAATCGCCACCCGCCGCAGGCGGCAGCTGCAGCAGCCGTTGAATAGCACCGCCATCAAACGCGTAGGTTATAATCAGCCACAACAGCCCCATCGCCAGGCCAAAACGCAGCAGTCTCTGCAGGATGCGCTTGCGTAGTTCCGGATCCAATAAAAACATGATCACAGTCAACACCAGCAGCAGCGCTCCCCCAAAAACAAAATATTTCCAGTCCGGGATCTGTACTCCCG
>CAZLJB010000607.1:0-2691 GCA_964559195.1 uncultured Anaerolinea sp.
CCATACGGTGGCACTGCCTGCGCCAGTGACATGTACTTCGGCGGTCTGGCTGTGCAAGTCGCCGCCATCAAAATCACCAAAACCACTTATGTGAACAAGCAAATTGTCAGCCACGCCGTCAGCCTGGACATTGCCGGCGCCACTCAATGTGACAATAAGACTGTCAACTTCTAGCTTAGACAGGGTCATCTCGCCAACGCCGCTCAAAACTAAGGCAAGCGAATCGGTCTTCAGTCCTTCAACCAGAAGCGTACCGGCACTAGAGAAAACCACTTGATTCAAATCCTTGACAGTGATAATAATTAGCACAGCCCTACCTGGGTTTACAAGTTTATTCCAACTTTCTTCGCTGGCGCTGATAGATAGAATGCCGGCCTTGACCTCTGTCAGAATTTGCGACAAGGCAAGTTCGTCACCCTGCAAACTCACGGATTCGGTTTTGCCCTGACGGATAATCACCTCTGCTGGATATTCCATCGAGACGGACTCAAAACCTGAGATTTTTCGCGTTTCAGTCTTGACTTCGCCCGAGCCTGCCACGCCGCCGCCAATATTCCCTGGCCCGATAATCCAGCCCATAGGGAAAAAATCATCCCAGCCCAATTGCGGGGCAAATACGATAGCCAGTACTGCGCCGCCGACGATAAGCAATGAAACGAGCATGCTGGCGAAACGCCAATATGAACGCAGGATCAAGCCCAGCCCAAGTCCGATCAAAATAAAGGGCAATAGGTGAGTCAATGCCCAGAGGTTGGCCGTTGGGATAATTCCCATGCCGTTCAACAACCAGATCACACCTGCGGCGATCAGCACCAGAGGCCAAAAGATTGAATGCTCTTTCTTTTTCATTGTATTCCCTCTGAATTATTTGTTGTAGATGCGTCGTTTGCAATCATCCCAGGCTGAGATGGCTGAAAGCGTTTGTAGATGAGATATAAGCCCAGTAAAATGAATGCCACAGGGAAAACTACCTGACGCAAACCAAAGTTTTCACCCGCAGAGAAGATCAACTCGAAGAATCCGCCGAACAGGATGAACAAGATCAAGCCGACGCGCATCACGCCCAACCCGGTTTTCCGTTGCACTTCAACTCCGCCATAAGCGCCCATAATGAAAATGCCAAGCCCAACCGAAATCAAAATGACCGTCCAGCCGTAAGACCAACTCTCCCAGTGTCCGGTCAGATTCTGGTAGAACAGGATCAGCCCAATGGCAGTGATGATCGTGGCCGGGATCGCCAATCCAGTAACGGACTTTCCGCCTGCGAACATGCCTACAAAAAACATCGCACCCAGCCCGATAATGATGAAAGGCCAGAAGGTGCTCCAAAAGTGCAGGCCGCGGAAGACCTGTCCAGCCAGGGCTAATAGCCCAAAACCGATCAATAGAGCGCCAACTATGAGCGTAAACGCATTGCGTTGTGATGACATCCGTTTTCTCCTAATTTTTTGATTATATTGCAGGTATACGCTCAATCTAAAATAAAGTTTGCTACTCTAGAACTGTTTTTCACCCTACCAGAGAATGGGATTCTCACATTGCGGGGATAATACATCCACTTAACATCCATATGGATGCTTAGTGGATGTATTTCCTTGGCAAATAGGGTAATCTGAATATGATACGCAATTCGCCTTGATGAAAACAAGCACCTGGCTCAATTTGAGATCACGGTATTACCGGAATACCGGCAACAAGGGTTGGGAGGACAACTCTCAGGCCTGATCGTTGAAGTCACGCAGGAGGATAAATGCCGGCTGCTGATGACTAGCATGGGTGGATCAGACACCGGGTGTGTAGCCTTCATGACTGGTCTTGATACGCACACCAGAAAATTCTAGGATACTGGCAGTCTTCCCATTATGATAAGGAGCAATCCCATGCCTGAAACTGAAAAAATTACCATCAATATGGCTGCCGTAGATCTCGGCAAAGTTGACCTGTTAGAGCAGGAAAGTCTGTACTCCAACCGCACTGACTTCATCCGCAGTGCTATCCGCAATCAACTTGATAGGTACAATCTGGAAATCCAGCAATCGGTGACCCGTCATTCGTATGTGATCGGTGTACTAGTTTATGACCGATCTGACCTGGAAAAACTCAAATTGATAGGGAAGAAGCTTGAGATTAAACTGATCGGTTTCCTTCACCTGGGCAACGACATTCCCCCGGAGTTGGCGTGCGAAGTGATTGAATCCATCAAATTTCATGGCATTTTCCAGGCAAGCGAAGCCATCAAGGCCGCCCTGGCTGACCGAATGAAATAGCCTGTCCCAGCGTTTTGGTTTCATCGGTTGAATTTTCCAAGCGAACGGCATCTTCGGTTGTTTTTTGTTGAGATTCAATACCCTGGTAGGGTGTCTACATTTTCAGAATGGGTTAGACTGTCTGCTAAATTGCGAATCACCCACCTGCGTCTCCTATTGGTGATGACACGTCCCCTGGCGAAGGGGTATCTTTGCGCCATAGAAAAACCTTCAAACAGGAAAAAGTTATGCCATCCCAAACATCATCCCCAATCACTCTCAACGCCACCCTGACTCTCCGCTCCGTCCAACGCGCCGACTTGAATGCCATTGTCCAGTTGATTTATGATATTTGCAAAGCCGAAGGCGACACCAGTACCGCCGTCACTTCCGAAGACCTGGAAAATGAATGGGATTACGAAGGATTCGATCCGGAACAGGATGC
>CAZLJB010000608.1:0-2689 GCA_964559195.1 uncultured Anaerolinea sp.
CATCATCTGCACATTCGGAGACAGCTTGGTAATGTACTGGTACTGCAGCAAGCTCGGGTTTTGCTTGAGGACATTGGCCACCAACTCAAGGGCCTTGGCTTCGGCTTCGGCCTGTACAACCCGCGCTTCAGCCGCACCCTTGGAGGCGATCACGACGGCATCTGCCGCGCCCTGCGCCGTCTGGCGGGCCTGTTCGGCTTCCTGCTTCTTTGACTCAACCACGAACTTGGCCTGCTGGGCTTGCTGTTCCGCAATCTGCTTCTGCTCAACCGCCTTGGCATACTCATCGCTAAAGCGAATGTTGCGCAGCACGAAATCCTGCAGGATCAGGCTGTTGTCCGAGAAGATCTTGGTCAACTGTTCCGTGATCTGGCTTTCCATTTCCGCGCGCTTGGTGCTGACGATTTCTTCGACACCGTACTGCGAGGAAATATCGCGGATCACACCCCGCGACTGCGGGCGCACCAGGCCATCTTCATACCCCATGCGCCAGGTGCGATACAGGTTAATGGCCTTGTTTGGATCGACCGCGTAAATGACCGAGGCATCGATATAAATCTGCTGCCCATCCTTGGTCCGTACCTGGATTGAATCGTCGCCCGCCACCTGGCCTTCCGTGCCAACAGCCGACATGGTATAGGTCTGGCGCAGGATCGAATAAGTCTCGACCCGCTCAACAAACGGGATCACAAAATGCATCCCGGCCATCAGCGGTTCCGGGCGGATACCGCCCTGATTAATGGTAATGACCACGGCCATCTGATCTGGTTCAATAAAGACCAACCCGGCACCAACTGTGCTCAGCGCAATCGCGACCACGATCATTACCACCACACCGGTTGAAAAACCCTTAACGGACTGGGCACGGCCGGAACGCATCACCATCACAACCACCAGGCCAATCACCACCAGCCAGGCCCCTGAAGCAATAAATTGAATTACTTGAGCAATATTCATAGTTTCTCCTTCTTTCTTGTTTGATTATAACGTGATAGCATTAATTTTACGTATGCAGACGGCAAAAGGTTGTATGGAAGAGATCTACCTGGAGGGCCGGCGCGCTGCGCTGATCTCCTGCCCACCCGCGCTCATCCCGGCCCCGGGCCAGTACCTGCTGGCAACCAGCACAGCCGAGCCGACTGGCGCCCTGGCCCAACCCATCTACCCAGCCGGCAGCCACCCGGCCGGATTTTACGCCGCCACCCCGCTGCCGCCCACCTGGCTGCCGGGTACCCATCTCAAACTGCGCGGCCCCTTTGGGCGCGGCTTCAGCCTGCCGCCTGCTGCCCGTCAGGTGGCCCTGGCGGCCCTGGATGGCAACTGCACACGCGTGCTGGCCCTGCTTGAACCAGCCCTGGCCCAAAAAGCCAGCGTGGTGCTGCTTTCAGACCAACCCCCTGCCGGGCTGCCAATCGCCCTGGAAATCCAACCACTCTCAGCCCTCTCAGAAACCGCCCCCTGGGCCGCCTACCTGGCCCTAGACCTGCGCCGCGAGCGTCTGCCCGCTCTGGTCAGCCAGCTCATGCTGGATCCCAGGAGCAGCTATCCGTCCACTCGCGTCATCCCGGCCCGCGGCATCATCCAGGCCCTGATCGAAACCCCGCTGCCTTGTGGCGGCCTGGCCGAATGTGGCGCCTGCGCCGTCAGCCTGCGCCCCGGCAGCCCCACCCGCCTGGCCTGCAAAGACGGCCCGGTCTTTGACCTGTAAACAACCCCATCCCAACCGAAGGAAAAAGGCATGCTCACCGAACCTGAATTATTGCAGTTCCTGGATACAAACAACCTGCCCTATCAGCGCCTTGAACATCCTGCCGTCTTTACCTGCGCCGAGGCCGAGCTGCACCGCCCGGCACAGCCCACCGTCAGCACCAAGAACCTGTTCCTGTGCGATAAAAAAGGCCGGCGTTTCTTCCTGGTGGTGACTGCCTGTGAAAAAACCATGGATCTGCTCAACCTTGGCGAGCAGATCGGCGTCGCGCACCTGCGTTTTGCCTCTGAAGAAAACCTGGCCCGCCTGCTGGGTGTCACGCGCGGATCAGTCACCATGCTGGGCCTGGCCAACGACACAGACCATCAGGTTGAACTCTGGTTGGATTCAGAAATTTGGAAAGGGGAAACTTTTCAAAGCCATCCGCTGGTCAACACCGCCACCCTGCTGCTTGCACGCCAGACACTCGAACGCTTTTTTCAAATCACAGGCCACACCCTGCACCTGTTAAAAACCTGATCGAACCGCTACTGCCAGACCCGGAAGGAAGTGCTGTCGTAGTCCGTTAAACCATTGAAAGTGATGCGGGTTTCGATCATGATCAGATTGCCGTGCTTTTGCCCCGTCACCGCGAAGGGCAGGATTGCCACGCCATTGGCAGCGGTATTTTGCGCCAGACTGATCTGTTGGCCATCCGACCAGGTAACGGTCACCACCACGTTCGCATCCGGCACGGCATTCAGGGTTTGATCCTGCACAACCACATACACCACCTGTTGGTCATTGACCCGGGTGAGCGCTTTCCAGGTAAAGGTATGCGTTCTAAGCGATTTCACATTCCCGGGGGCATTGCTCGCCCGCACAGGCTTCAAGCGATTGGCATCCTCAGGCACCTGGTCAAAGTAACTGCGCCCCAATTGCGCCAGCGAAATCTTTTGGCCTTCCGGATATTCTGGGTACCAATCCATGCGCGCCCGCTCA
>CAZLJB010000609.1:0-2686 GCA_964559195.1 uncultured Anaerolinea sp.
GTCGCCGGATTTTGCGAGAAAGCGAAAGCGAGTCTGACGATGATGAACCGGCACCCTGGGCGCTGGAATAGGAACTTCAATAGTTTTGAAAATTATAGCTGCTTGCTAAAAATTACTACTCACTAGTTAACTGCCCATGAAAACTCCCTCGGCAAGGAAAACCGATTTTTTGTTCGTCCAGGTGGCAAAAATCAGGATGATTTAGTTTCAGATGGGTCAGGCCCAGGTTGGGCTGAAAATTGAATCTATCACTGACCGACCAGACCTGGCGGAGGGAAGGATCTTGATGCATCAAGTCTGGTAAAAAAAGCAAGTCAGAAAAAAGAGAAGGGCAGATTTCTGGTCTGCCCTTCTCTTTTCTTGTCTATTCAGGTTTCTTCTTGGAGGCTCGTTTTTTGGGAGTTGGTTCAACTTCCGGTTCAGCAGCTGCTGGATTGGTTTCATCAACTGGTGCTTCAAGAACAGGCTGGGCAGCCTTTTTGGTTTTTTTAGGCGCAACAGGTGTTTCTTCCTGAATTGCAGCCTGAGTGGCAATTTCCTTTATGCGATCCAGAACTCGGCGAGTGAGCAAGCGATTGGCCGAATCCATCGCGACCGCATCCACAATTTCACGCGAGGCTTTGGTTCCGTTTTTAGTGCGCTTGGCAAAATCTTCATCAGTCATGGCAAGCGTCGCCCAGGCATTGTTAAATTCGGCTTCCAGGGCAGCGTTATCTATTTCTATTTTCTCAACTTTTGCAATTTCATCCATTACAAGTCCGCGTTCGAGGCGCTTTGCAGCTGTGGGACGAGCTTGTTCTTCAATAAACTTTTCTCTGGTCGTATCAATCATCTTGTAATAGGCATCCAAATTTTCAATACCCTGAGCCTTCAGGCGTCCTGCCACATCTTCAAGAACATGTTCGATTTCGTGATCAATCACCTGAGGCGGGTATTTAATGGTTGCACCGGCCTTGATCAAATCGAAGAGATTTTCAAAATATCCATCTTCGTAAGAATTGCGGGCTTCAGTTTCAATATTTTCGTGCATGCGTTGTCGTAATTCTTCCACAGTCTGGCCAACGCCGCTCATTTTTGCAAAATCATCATCTAATTCTGGCATATTGACGCTGCGCACATTTTTGATGGTTACTTTGAATTTGGCATTCTGACCTGCCAATGATTCGTCAGAGAAATCCTTGGCGTATTTATGCGAAAATTCTTTTGTTTCGCCGGGGGCGATACCGATCAAATGGGAACCAAACCCGGAGAAAGGCCACTCTGTCTTTGTTTCAGTTGCGCGTGCTACGATTGCAAAGCCATTGCGTTCAATCAAAGGCAGTTCGTCAGCACTGGCTTTGGCTTTGTGTCCAATCACGTCCAGGAGTATATAATCCCCATCCTCAATTGGTCTTTCCACCTGCTCCGTTTTAGCGTACATCCGGCGCAGGTTGATGATTTCTTCCTCCAGCTTATCATCAGCGGGTGTTGAAAAGTCATAAGGTAAACGTACGGATACGTAATTGCCAAGGTCCACAGTTGGTTTTAGCGGAACAGTAAAGATAAATTTTGGAGGGTCTAAGCTCTCGATATTTTCCAACTGCCCGGCGGCTGCGGGTTCAATGTTGGCATCTTTTAAAGCTTCTGGGTAAATTTCGTCAACCAGAATTTCCACTGCTTCCTCGTTAAGGGCAGCGTCGCCATACAAACGACGAACAATATCGAAAGGAGCTTTTCCGGGACGGAAACCTGCAATTTTAGCTTTCTGTGCTATCTTGCGTGCGGCGCGGTGGCGGGCACTTTCCAATTTCTCGGGTTCGAGTTCGACGGTCATGGTGATTTGATGATCATCGCGGGTGTGGGTTTCTATTTTCAACTTGATAATCCTTCCTTAATATAAGTCAGCGTGAGTGGGGACAGAGGGACTTGAACCCTCACGCCTCGCGGCACATGATCCTAAGTCATGCCTGTCTGCCAATTCCAGCATGTCCCCGGAGCTGCGTGTTAAGCGGGGAAATTATACGCCATCTTACTGTTTTGGTAAATCACTACTTGTGGGGAATGTTAGCAATATATGCCAATTACTCTCAAAAATATGGTTTGGGTGATCTGTGAATGTCCTGGAGATGGTTACTTGATGAAATGATCATAAAATTTGATTGTCCGGGTCAGGCGTGGTTGAAATTATTGGAAATGTTTTGATTATCCTTGTCGTATGTGTAAAGGTCGCATTGTCCACTCAGCAGTCTGATTTGTTCTGTCAAGCGGATGGAGAAATCCAACGGAACATCTTTATCTGCCGTAGCATGGTGCAGTTGGATTGGGGTGGAAAGATCGGCCAGGCAGCTGTTAGCAGAAATGAATGCCCAAAAAGCTGGGTTTTGCTCCGGAGTGCCGTAGGTATTGATCCAGTTATTCCGCCAACCTGCACCCTGTGAGCCTTGTGATGGGGTGACTGAACTGGGCCGGTGCCAGTTATCCAGCAAATCCGGATAAGAAGTCACGACTCCCGCCCAAATCACTCCAACTTTAATATCTTTGGAAATCACCATGGCTCGCAATGTCAGAAAACCACCCATTGAATGACCCAGCGCGCCTATTTTTTGCGGGTTTACCTGTGATAGATGCAACAGCGTTCAATATATCGATTGTATAGCCTTGATTGCCATTTGCGCCGCTGGCCGGACCTTCTGAGCGGTCATTCCCA
>CAZLJB010000610.1:0-2678 GCA_964559195.1 uncultured Anaerolinea sp.
AGTTGTTCGGGTTGATGCGCGTGCGTTCGATGCAGATGAACGATGCCCATATATACTGCTCTGAAGAACAGTTTGAGCAGGAGTTCATGGGTGTGATCGATCTATATAAGAAGTATTTTGATCTGTTCGGAATTGGCAAGTATGTGATGCGACTGTCACTGCATGGCAAGGCCGGATTGGGCAAGAAGTATGTTGGGAATGAGCGCCTGTGGATCAAAACCGAAGATATGGTGCGGAGCGCAATGTTGAACGGGAATGTGCCGTTTGTGGAAGCGGAGGATGAGGCGGCTTTTTACGGGCCGAAGATTGATGTGCAGATCTGGAGTGCGATGGGGCGTGAATTTACGCTAGCCACCAACCAGGTGGATTTTGCGGTGCCGGAACGCTTTGATCTGAAGTTTATCAACCGGGAGGGTGCGGAAGAGATCCCGCTCTGCATTCACCGGGCGCCGCTCAGCACGCATGAGCGCATGATCGGGTTCTTGATTGAGCATTATGGCGGGGCTTTCCCGGTCTGGCTGGCGCCGGAGCAGGTGCGGGTGATCCCGATCACGGACGGGCAGAATGAGTATGCGGCTCAACTGGCTGCGCAGTTACGCGAGCAGGGTGTGCGGGTGAGCGCTGATCTGAATTCGGATCGTATGAATGCCAAGATTCGCGGTGCGCAGTTGATGAAGGTGCCGTATATGCTGGTGTTGGGTGAGAATGAGCGCACGACGGGTACGGTTTCTCTGCGCGGTCGGGATGGCAGCCAGAGGAATAACATTCCATTTGCCGAGTTCCAGGCGTTGGTGAAGGATCGGATTGCGACGCGTTCGAGTGAGCTTTAAGACCGGTTGAAGCAGGGATGACTTCATCGAAAAAAATCTTTTTTACCACGAAATACACGAAATACACGAAAGAAATTCAAGGGCAATTTAAGGAATATGTATTGGTCAACGATAGGTTAGACAAAGTAGCCGCTTCGATTTGTCATTGCGACATCGTCCAGAGTCACTTACTGGAGGCGTACTTTGATGTGGCGATCTCCTGGCAGGCGAGAAGATTGCCACGACCGGCAAAGTACAAGAACGCCGATCTCGCAATGACAGCTATACGAAAATGTGACAACGTCAAAGTAGTCAGGGATTGAAATCAAGTGGGCCCAACTCACAAAAGAGTTGGGCCCACTTTTTGTTAATCTAAGAATGTGGGTAATGATCTGGCGGAGGTGAATTATGGTAACCCCCTTGTCTTCCGTCCGAAGGTTAGCCGAAGGAGATGCCCAGGTCGTTGGCGGTCAGGACGATGTCACAATCCATGGGGACCATTTTCATTTTGCCCATGGCTTCTTCGATCGGGACGTATTTGACATGGGGAGGGTCAAGGGCGATCATGACGCCGCCCTGGCCTTCTTCAAGTCCGCGGATGGCGGCGGCGCCAAAGCGCAGGGCGGTCAGGCGGTCGAAGGAGGTGGGGGAACCACCGCGCAGCAGGTGTCCGAGCACGACGACGCGGGTTTCTTTGCCGGAGATGGTATGAATTTCGGCGGCCACTTTTTCGCCGACACCGCCCAATCGTTCAGCACGCCCGGCTTCGTGTTCGACGACCGAGACGGCACCGCCAATGGGGGAGGCGCCTTCGGCTACGACCACGATGGTGAATTTGTTGCCACGCGCGTCGCGTTCCTTGATCTTATCGATGACTTTGTGGATGTCGTATGGATGTTCGGGGATCAGGATGACATCGGCGGAACCAGCCACGCCGGAGTGCAGGGCAATCCAGCCGGCGTAGCGGCCCATTACTTCAACGACCATGACGCGTCCGTGCGAGGCGGCGGTGGAGTGCAGGCGGTCGAGGGCTTCGGTGGCGAAACCGACGGCTGTGTCGAAGCCAAAGGTGACTTCGGTTTTGTCGAGGTCATTGTCGATGGTCTTGGGAACGGAGATCAGGCGCAGGCCCTTCCTGGCGAGTACGGCGGCGATGGCGAGAGAGCCATCCCCACCGACCGTGATGAGGGCGTCGATGTGATGCAGGCGGAAGCCGCGCACGATTTCATCACTGCGGTCGACTTCTTCGATGGTGCCATCCGGGCGTTCGATGGGGTAGCGCAGGGGGTTGTTGCGGTTGCTGGTGCCGAGGATGGTGCCGCCCAGGTGGGTGATGCCGCTGACACGGGCGCGGTTGAGGGGGATCAGTCCGCCGTCCGGATATTCTTCTGGTAAAAGCAAGCCATGGAAGCCATCGCGGACACCATAGACTTCCCATCCGCGCTTGATGGCGGAAAGGGCGGCGGCGCGAATGACGGCGTTCAGCCCGGGGGCGTCGCCGCCGCCGGTGCTGATCGCGATTTTTTTTATTGTGTGGTTCAAGTATTCAGTCATACAGTTTCTCCGTGCAAAACATTGAATTTTGCAATTTCGGGTTAAATTTTATCGTAGCAACCTTTGATTATAGTACGGAATTGGGGTTGAAAACGAATAGAAGAGGGCGGTTCAGATTTTCGGAATTTGTGTAAATGGGTCTAGTGCGAAAAGCTTTAACTGCGGATGTTAAATTTTTGGCTATTCTGAGAAAAGCTTTAACCGCGGAGAACGCGGGGTTCGCGGAGAAGGGCTTTTTTAAGTCGTTATGAAAGTTTGTTTTATGAGATCGGAAGAGCACACGTCTGAACTCCAGCACCTGAAGCTATCTCGTAT
>CAZLJB010000611.1:0-2672 GCA_964559195.1 uncultured Anaerolinea sp.
CGTTATCTTTCAGGGTGTTCAGCAAGCCCGTGGCAATCCAGGCCGGGTCGTCCAGCACCTCGTGTTCGGCGCGCTGGCTGCCCTGCCACTTTGCTCCAACTCCAAAAGCCGTCTGTTCACGCAGCGCGTCTTCAAAGCGGTTCTTCTTCTGGCCCAGCAGGATCGGCGAGACCTCGTAAAGCGAAAGGCGCATGCGGCAGGCGATGTCCACTCCCACTGCGTAAGGGATCACTGCATTATCGGTTGCCAGCACACCCCCGATTGGCAGGCCATACCCGACATGTGCATCGGGCATCAGGGCGCCTGCCAGGCTGACCGGCAGACGCATGGCATTGTCCATCTGTGCAATCGCTTCGTTATCAATTGCAGCCCGGCCCCAGATCGGGTAGGGCAGCGGTTCTGAGTGCAGTTCCTCCAGTAAAACCGGTTCTTTCGGCAGCAGGCGCAGGCATTCGTGGGCCAGGTCAGCCAGCAGCGCATCTGCCAGGTATTGCCCCGGCTGTCCGCGGACGGCTTCAAGCTGCGCCAGGACTGCTTCGCGTTCAAGGCCCTGGTTTGCCAGCCCGGCAGCAGCCTGCTTGGCCAGCCCGATGATCTTGCCATCCGGCCAGCCGTTAATTTTGAGAATCTTGCCTGTGATTGGTTCCATATTACACTCCTTGCGCAGCCATCGGATGCGCTTAAGAAAAAAAGACAGCCACTTTTCAAAGTGACTGTCCTGATGGTTGCGAATAATCAGCCTGGCAGTGGCTATCCAGGTCTCGTCAAATTGAAATGGGTATTAAATTGTTGGGCGCGTTTCTGCGACCAGACGGCCGGCGGGATAAGGATATATTATTCATGTGCATAATTATAGCAAACAAACAGCCCGTGTAAAGGTTCGCAACGGATCCTCCCGGAAATCTCAGGTGGGCTTCCCACAAAAAAGCATCTTCTCCATTGTTTCGAGGTTTGGTGTACCATTAAAGATGTCTGAATTATGCGGCGCTGGGTTACGAAGAATGGCTTCCCAATATTAGTTCTACTGGCCTGTGCATGAGGTGGCCAGCCATGCCGGATCACTATCAAAACTATCGCGAATTGCAGCTAGCCCACCAGGTTGAAATTGATTATCGCATCCGATCGAGTTTTCGATCTGAGTCGGCTTTGATTCTGGCTATCCACGCAGGTGGGATTGAAATGGGTACTTCGGAATTGGCGCAGGCCATCGCCGGGAACGAATATTCACTGTATATGTTTGAGGGAACCATCAGCAACAGCCAGATTTTGCACATCACCAGCACCAATTTTGATGAACCTGCCTGCCTTGCGCTGGTGAAAAAACACCACGCGGCGCTTTCCTTGCATGGATTTGCCGACCTGCCGGGTGATCCGTTGATTTACCTGGGCGGCAATGACCTGGCCCTGCTGCAGCGCCTGCTGGAAGCACTTATGGCAAATGGCTACCCGGCCAGGGTCAATACCGGGAAGTTTGCTGCGACTGATCCGGCCAATATTTGTAACCGTACCAGCCTGGGCCAGGGTGTCCAACTGGAACTTTCCGCGCGCCTGCGCAGCCAGTTTTTTGAAAATTATCTGACACACCAGGGCAGAAAAACCTGTACGCCCCAATTTGGGTATTTTGTGCAGGTCATCCGGCAGGTTTTGCTGCCGCAAGGTGGTTGAGCCAACCATTCAACCCGCCTCAGAATTAGCATGTATATGAAGGAAGCCTGTTTTTTACTGGTGCCAGCCCCGCACTTTGGCAAATGATAACAAAAAGATTTAGTCTGCCAATCCTGGCCCGGGAAGGCCGGACAACCTGTTATACTAAATTGAGCGGACAAACACGCAGCAAGTTTAATGAAAAAATATACACCCGAATGAGAATGGGAGCCCGACCATGAATTACTGGATATTTAAAGCCAACCCCGATAAATACCGCATCGATGACCGTATGCTTAATTCCTACCCGCATATAACCTGGGCAGTTACCCGCTACCATGACCGCATCCAGAAAGGCGATACCGTCTTTATCTGGCGCGGCGGCACTCCGCGTGGGATTTGTGCAGTCATGCTGATTGATGACTGCCCTTACGATCCGCGCCCCGATGATCTCAATGATGGATTCGAAATCCCACCTGGCAGCGTCAGCCTGGGCGAAGATCACTGGGCCAGGGGCCATATCATCCAACGCTTTGCCCTGGTCGAAGCCAGCGCCATCAAGAAAATCCCTGGGCTGGAGCTGTTTTCCTTTTTTTCGGCTTTCCAGCAGGCCATCAACTTTACGGTCACCCGACCCGAAGCCAGCATCCTGCTGGAATATATTGAAGCCCACAAATCTGATCCACCCGTCAAAATTCCTGAAAAGCCAGTCAAGCCAGCCAGACCGGTTAAGCCAGTCAAACCGGCCAAACCAGTCACCGCTGTGCAAACCCGCACCACTCATTCCAGGGTGCCGAGAGCCGTTGCCCGTCCCGCCACTGTGGCAGCCACCCTCTTGAAATGTGATCTGTGCAGCCGTTTTGTGATCAGCACCGACACCGATCGCCATGCCCGTGAAGCCCACCCTGGTCAGCAGGTTGAATGGCAGAAGTTGAAGCCGGGTCAATAAAAGATTCATCCAAACTCAACCAGAACATCAGCCCAGATCGGAAGAGCACACGTCTGAACTCCAGTCACCTGAAGCTATC
>CAZLJB010000612.1:0-2668 GCA_964559195.1 uncultured Anaerolinea sp.
GCACTTGATGTAATTGCAAGTGTTGGTCCCGGTGGTAACTTCCTCACGCAAAAACATACGCGCCAACACATGCGCGATATCTTCCTGCCTCAGTTCATGGATCGCAGACCTTACTCTGAATGGGAATTGAAAAAAGATGATGCCCGTGATTGGGCTTTAGAAAAAGCAAGAAAAACCCTTTCTACTCACCATCCAGAAGGCCTGGAACCCAAGTTATCTGACGAGTTAGCCAGAATAATAAAATCAGCTGAACGGGAACTGTAACGGAGTATTATGCAGCCTAAAATCGAATTACTCACAGAAGAACTGGTTGGACGAATCATGGATGAAGCCTACCAATTAATGCTAAATCCAGGCATCAAAGTTCAATCAACCGAAGCCCGCCAGTTACTTGCAGAAGCTGGGGCTCAGGTCAATGCCGATTCCGAAATCGTTAAAATTCCTCAGAAAGTTGTTGAGAAAGCCCTGGAAACTGTTCCGCATGTGTTTCAACTCTATGATCGAAACGGTAATCCATCAATCTCCTATGGTGGAGACGCAGTTCACTTTGACCCCGGGTCATCCGGAGTACATGTATTAGATCCAGAGACCTTGGAACACAAACCATCGTATGCCATGGACCTGGTTCGTGTTGTAAAAATAGCGGAAATGCTATCCCAGTACGACGCGCAATCAACAGCGATTGTATGCAACGAAATCCCAAAAGAGATTGGGGATTTATACCGTCTTTATGTTGTCTTGCTCTACTCTAATAAGCCCATCGTCACAGGTTCATTCTCGATCAAGACCCTTGATACAATGATCGAGATGCTAGCGATTTTCGCTGGTGGCCGAACCGCCCTGGCGGATAAACCTCAGGCTGTTTTTGATGTATGCCCATCCCCACCGCTTATTTGGAGTGAATTTGGCTCCCAAAACTTGATCGAATTAGCACGCGCCGGAGTTCCAGCTCAAATGGTTTCCATGCCCCTGGCCGGTGGCGCCGGGCCAGTTACCCTACTGGGATCGGTCGTACAACATGCTGCTGAATGCCTGAGTGGTATTGCCATCCATCAATTGGCCAAGGCAGGCTCCCCAATTGTTTGGGGCGGCGCACCTGCAATCTTCGATATGCGTAAGGGCAGCACTCCCTTTGGAGCAGTCGAAACTGCCATGATTGATGCATCTTATGCCCAGGTTGGTAAAAGTCTCGGTCTCCCTACCCATGCGTACCTGGGAGCCAGCGATTCGAAATTAATCGATGCCCAAGCCGGCCTGGAAAGCGGAATGACAGCTTTGATCGGAGCTCTGGCGGGTATTAATATGATATCAGGTGCAGGTATGTTAGATTTCTTAGCCTGCCAGAGTCCTGAAAAACTTGTTGTAGACGCGGAAGCCATTGGAATGGTAAAACGTCTGCTTGCCGGAATGATGGTACAAACCCCAACACTCGCAACTGCCATGTTCGAAGGTATCAACTTCAAGGGCGATTTTCTCAAACAGAAAATCACTCGAGAGTTGTTTGCCAAAGAACAATATTTGCCATCAAGCGTGATCGACCGCGCGTCAGTAAGAGGTTGGCAAGCCGAAGGTGGAACAGACACCTTTACACGAGCCAAAATTCGCACTAATCAATTGTTAAGCACTTATCAGCGACCTGACATTGAAAACGCGAAGGAGAAAGAGTTACATAAACTTGTCGAGAATCTTGCACGCCAGTCTGGAATGGAAAAGCTTCCTGAGCTGGATTAGTATCAAAACGGTAAGGACAGGATCTTGGCAGTTTCTAAAACGAGATGAGAAAAATATCCTATCAATTTTTATTGGGTTGTTTCATGGAGGATAACGCAATGCTAATAAAATTAATTCGAAATGTCTTTTCAAATCAATCTCTAAAATTGTTCGAGATCCTGATCTTTGCAAGCTTGATACTAAATGCTTGCAGTAATCCACCCCCATCAAATCCCAACCAGACTATTACTACAATTTCAACCTTACCAACCGCCACACAGGTTTCCACCAACGTACCCGCAACGGCCAAACCACAAGTAACTGGCAACAAGGTAATCACAGTTTCGTTTGTAACCGGCGATCCAGCTAGCCTAAACCCAATTTATGCGACAACCTGGGGGGAGGAAACCGTATTTGATCTAATCTACCTACCACTCTGGAACATCGATGACCAGGGACAATACCACCTGGAATTGGCCAACGAGTTTCCAAGTGTCGCAAATGGCGGAGTTTCAAGTGACGGGAAAATCATTACCATCAAATTTCGAAACGATGCCGTTTGGTCGGATGGACAGCCAGTTACGTCCGATGATGCCATATTTACATATAACATGATCATGGCGGATAAAAACACGGTCAGCAGCCGGTATCCCTATGATACATATATTGAATCCATGCGCGCTGTCGATAACAAAACCCTTGAAGTGAAATTGAACAGTGTCTGGGTTGATTGGCCGGTCAGTCTTTTTAATGGTCTGACTCGCATACTACCCAAACACATATTACAACCGGTTTTTGACAAAGATTCGACACTTGACAATGCCAAATATAATCGGCTTCCGACAACCGTGGATGGGCCATTTACAATATCTGAATTTGAACCAGGAAGCCAAATAACCTTTCTAGCAAATGACAAATACTGGCGTGGGCGTCCCAAGCTTGACAAAATATTCTTTCG
>CAZLJB010000613.1:0-2665 GCA_964559195.1 uncultured Anaerolinea sp.
TGCCCCGCGATTGACCCGGCGGTTGGCGCAATCGCGACGGATCCAGCGACGATCACGGTTTTGCCGGATGAGCCTGGGGGATAAATCCCCGGCTCAGTTCGAAGAAAGTCGGATAAATCCGACTCTAAAGCAACTGCAGATTGAGTCCGGGATAATGACATATTAATGAGGCAATTCGGTTCTTCTTGTACATGGAACCTGAGCAGGCCGATGAAGTATTATTTCAGGCATTGGGTCAGGTAGTATTCCACATCGGCGTAGGTCGCCAGGTCTAGAACATCCGCGGCGAGGCGTTTGCAGACGGTCAGGTCGTTTTCGCGGATGACGGCTTTGGCATGTGGAATCATAGAAGGAGCCATGCTGAACTCATCCAGCCCCATGCCCAGTAGCACTGGCAGGGCGCGCGGGTCACCGGCCAGTTCGCCGCACATGCCGACCCACACACCGCCCTTATGACCTTCCTCGATCACGCGCGCGATCAGGCGCAGAACAGCCGGGTCAAGGGCGTTGGAAAGATACCCGACCTTCTTGTTGGTGCGTTCAACCGCCAGTGTGTACTGTGTCAGGTCATTGGTGCCGATGCTGAAGAAATCAACCACGCCGATAAATTTATCTGCCATCACCGCCGCGGCGGGGATCTCGATCATAATGCCTGTCTGGATCTTCTGTCCGTATGGAATGCCGGCGTGATCCAGATCAGCGCGGGCTTCATCGAGCATCAAGCGGGCCTTGCGCACCTCGCTGACTGTGGCGATCATCGGGAACATGATACGGATATCATGCCCAACGGAGGCACGCAGGATGGCTCGCAGCTGCGTTTTGAAGAAATCGGGATTATCGAGACACATGCGGATGGCACGCCAGCCGAGGAAGGGATTATCCTCGTGGCCCAGGTCGATATATGGAAGTTCCTTGTCGCCGCCCACATCGATGGTGCGGATGACAACCGGCCGTTCGCCCATCACATCAAAAATCGCCTTGTAAGCATCATACTGCTCATCTTCATTGGGAGCAGTATGCCGTTCGAGATACAGGAACTCAGTGCGCAACAATCCGATACCTTCAGCACCTTTTTGGATGCCCTGCTGTGCATCAGAAAAGCTCCCTACATTGGCTACCACCTCAACGGAGTGCCCGTCACGGGTGACTGCGGGGTAAAGGGCTTGCGACAGCTCGACGGCAGCTTGATCTTTTTCCAGGTTTTGTGCCAGACGGCTGGCAGCGAGTGTGTTTTCATCCGGGTTCACCAGTACCTTGCCGGTGCTGCCGTTCAGAATGACCAGCTCGCCGGCCTGGATGCTCAGCATCTGCTCGCCTGCGCCGACAACTGCGGGCAGGCCCAGGGCTTTGGCCAGGATGGCCGTGTGAGAGGTCGCGCCGCCTTCAGCAGTACAGAAACCCAGCAGCATGGATTTATCCAGGCGGATGGTGTCAGACGGGGTGAGATCCGCCGCAATGACCAGGCATCGCTGCCGCATGGTCACATCCACTTCCTGCCGGCCGAGAAGGATGCGCAGGGCACGCCGCGAAACATCGCGCACATCCGCAGCCCTGGCGCGGAAATATTCATCTTCCATGGCTTCCAGGGTGCAAGCGTAACCTTCGGTGATCTCGGTCAGGGCTGTTTCAGCGTCGGTCTTTTTTTCCAGGATTGCAGTGCGGATGCTTTCCACCAGTTCAGGGTCGGAAAGCATTTGCTGGTGAGCTTCAAAGATCTCAGCCTGTGCCTGACCGGTCTCAGCCAGGGCTTTTTCGTAAATGGCGTTCAGCTGATCGGAAGCGGTCTTGAGAGCCAGCTCCATGCGGACCCATTCAGCCGGCGGATCAAATACCTGATGAGAATGGTAGCCCAGATCTTCCTTCTGAAACATGAAAGCTGGTCCGATGGCCAGCCCGGGGGAAGCGCCGACGCCCTGCATGGTTTTCATTCGGCCTCGCCGTAATTGGCTGCATTCAGGTCAGCCAGGGCCTTGAGTGCGGCATCCGCATCTTCGCCTTCGGCGATCACGCGAATGAGATCACCCAGGTTGGCACCCAGGGTAAGCACGTTCAGGATGCTTTTTGCATTGGCTTTGTTATCACCATTAATTACCGTGATAATTGATTTGTACTTTGCAGCTTCCCGAACGAAAAGACTTGCCGGACGGGCATGCAATCCAACCTTGTTTTTGATTGTGAACATGATCTCGGACATTTAGTAATATCCTGTAGTGGGTTTATGAAGCTTTTTGCAGCAGTTCCGCCAGCGTTTTCAGCGGGACAAATTTCTCAAAGTTTTGTGCGTTATTCTGATAAATCATGAAACTTCCGGGGGGGGTTAGGAAGGGGATCGTGGAAACTTTGATCGATCCTTCCCAAGGTATGGGGCTGTTCTTTAATTTTGCCAGGATGCTGCCAGCTCCTTTTTTAGCGATCTGATCACCGTATAGATTTTGCAGATCAGTGATCAATGATCTCAGGTTATTATCATAATTCCGACGTGATAAAAATACCAGAAGGGCGTAGAGCAGAATCAGGCCGTTGATCCAAAAACCATTTGCGATGTATTGATCCAACAGCACATTTCCCCAACTGCCAATCATCGAGCGGATGACCGCATTGATCATTATTTTCTTCCTTGGAGATCGGAAGAGCACACGTCTGAACTCCAGTCACCTGAAGCTAT
>CAZLJB010000614.1:0-2661 GCA_964559195.1 uncultured Anaerolinea sp.
CGGCCATCATGGCTTACAACGTCATGTCCACACCGGGATTGGTGATTAACGAAAAAGTGGTCTCCACCGGGCGCATCCCTTCCACCGCCGAAGTCAGCACCTGGCTGGCCAACGCGCTTGAGACGGCCTAAAGATTGTAAATCTTGCGAGCGGTTGTGCGTGAGTAGTCCATTGTGGAATGAAGCTCCTGACTCGCGCGGGAGCTTATAGGAACTTATAAATTGGAACCTTGTACTGCTTCGCAAAGCAAGGAAATAGGTCCACAGATGACGCAGATTACGCAGATTTTTAAGAACTTTAATGCACGTAGAATCTGTGAAATCTCGCGAAGCGGTTGTTCCATCAGTGGAAATCACTTTTCCAGCTTGTCCGGGTTAGGTATTCGTAAAATTTATTATAGGTAGGAAGATGGAAATCTACGAACAAGAAACGAAATTATACAAAGCCCTGATGCACCCTGCTCGAATTGCTATCCTTGATCTTCTAGGGGAAGGTGAGGCTTGCGTCTGTCATATGGAGGCAACTTTCGGATATCGTCAGGCGTATATTTCCCAGCAGTTGATGGCCTTACGCGATGCCGGTCTGGTGGATGACCGCCGCGATGGCTTGAATATCTACTATCACATCACCCGCCCTGAAATTTTTGCCGTGTTAGATGCGATGCGCCAGATGACCGGTGTGCGCCCCACAGTTGCCAAACCTGCGCCAAATACTTGCACTTGCCCACACTGCACCGGGGAACCTGCTATGAAAATACAGCCGCTTCAAAATTAGGCACTCTTTTTTTGCCAAACTACATTCATCTTTCTGAATAGAAAATAAGGAGAATTTATCCATGCAAACTCAACTGACTCAAGAACAGGCGCAGAAACCTTCAGCGCGCTTCGAGTGGCGCGCCTGGGGATTGGTCGCACTGGCGGCTGTGATCTGGTTCGCGCTTTATAACGTGATCGAACCCTTTGCAAACTGGATTGCTTATGGCTTATTAGCCCTATCACGCGATTCACACCTGGGTCAGTCGCTGGCCTTCTTCTTTTACGATGTTCCCAAAATCATCCTGCTGCTGGGTGGCATGATCTTTCTGATCACCATGCTGCGCTCGTTCTTCAGCGCCGAGCAAACCCGCGCCTGGCTGGGTGGCAAACGCGAAGGCGTCGGCAATGTATTGGCGGCAGCGCTCGGTATCATCACGCCCTTTTGCTCGTGTTCGGCAGTTCCGCTCTTTATCGGTTTCGTTGAATCCGGCATCCCATTCGGCGTGACCTTCTCCTTCCTGATTTCTGCGCCGGTGGTCAACGAAGTCGCGCTGGTGATGTTGTTCGGCATGTTTGGCTGGAAAGTAGCCGGGTTATACCTGGTCTCTGGCCTGACGATCGCCATCGTGGCCGGAGTGGTAATTGGCCGCCTAAAACTTGAACGCTACGTGGAAGATTTTGTCTGGCAGATCAAGGTCGGCAAAGGCGCCAACCTGCCCGAGCAACCCACCTGGACCAATCGTTTCGAAATTGCCTGGGCCAGTACCAAAGAAATCGTCAGCAAGGTCTGGCTGTACGTAGTGGTTGGAATTGCAGTGGGCGCGGGTATCCACGGCTATGTGCCCGAAAGTGCCCTGGCCGGCATCCTGGGCAAGCAGGCCTGGTGGAGCGTCCCGGCTGCGGTGTTGTTAGGTGTGCCGCTCTATTCAAATGCGGCTGGCATCATCCCGATCGTGCACGCCCTGATGGAAAAAGGCGCGGCGCTCGGCACCGTGCTGGCCTTCATGATGGCGGTCGTTGGTCTCAGCCTGCCGGAGCTGGTCATTCTGCGCCGTGTGCTCAAACCCCAGTTAATCGCTGTGTTTGTCGGCGTGGTGGCCTTTGCCATCATCATCACCGGCTATCTTTTCAATCTTGTCTTTTAGGAAATACTCACCCCATTTATATGACATTCTTCCTTGACTATGCCTTACGAAGGGATATAATTCAATGTATGTTGAACTATATTTCTAGCGAACCTCTTGTTCCCCTTGTAAATCTCGAAACATTGGCCAATCAACTCAAAGTGTTAGCCGAGCCCAAGCGCTTGCTGATCTTCAATTTGTTGATGGGAGGCGTACAGTGCAACTGTGAACTGGGCGATTCGCTGGACATGGCTCCTAACTTGATCTCGCACCACTTGAGTGTCTTGCGCCTGGCTGGCCTGGTAGATGTTGAGCGCGATGCCATCGATTCACGCTGGGTGTATTACTCGGTCAATCTGGTCGCATTAAATGAACTCAACAGAAACTTTGGCGCATTCTTTGACCCGGCTCGTATCCAGCCGCGTCGCCTGACCTGTGGTCCACAAGCTTTGATTTGCGCAACGGATCTGATCGTTTCAGATAAGTAGTTTTTTTACAAAAATCCTTCAACGGAGATTGAAATATCATGAACAATATCATCCCGCTTCTTAATACTTTGCCAACTTCGATTGCTCCGGTAGACGTTGAAATGTTTGATCCACCGATGTGCTGCCCGACCGGTTTGTGCGGCCCGGCCCTTGACCAGACCCTGCTGGACGTAAACGACATGGTCCTGTCCCTCCAACGCGAAAACTTGCGCGTCGAGCGTTACCAGATGACCAGCAACCCAAACGCCTTTCTGGGTAATGCCGAGGTGATGAAACTGGTGCGCGAAAAGCAGA
>CAZLJB010000615.1:0-2651 GCA_964559195.1 uncultured Anaerolinea sp.
TCTCAGCTTGCGGATAATTGACGAAAGTCAATTTCATTTCCGCGAATGGACAGCTTCATTGCTCAACATTTTCGCAATTAAGGTTGCTGCAGCCTGAAGCGCTAATACGTGGGGGTTTGATCTGCAACCATTTTTTGATTTCCACGTAAATAATATTGAATATTCAGCCAGTAAAAATTGATAATATCGAACTGGATTTAGAATAGTTTAATGCAATATTGACAATCGTGAGTAAATCATTATAATAAATTCATAATCTGAATTTTAATATTAATAGGGAGAAGTATATGAGAAACCGTACTCAACTTGCATTGGGATTGGTATTGATCCTGCTGGGCGCTTTTTTTATTGCTGAACGCCAGGTGCCGGCGCTGGGTCACCTGTTCCAGCTCTACATGAGCTGGCCGCTGAACATTGTGGCAGCTGGCGCGTTAATATTTTTAATCGGATTGATGGTTGGCGCCCCGGGTATGGCAGTACCAGCCGCGATTGTGGCGGGTATCGGAGGCATCCTGTATTACCAGAAGATCACCGAGAACTTTACCTCCTGGTCGTATATGTGGAGTCTGATCCCGGGCTTCGTGGGTGTCGGTGAGATCGTCTCAGGTCTGCTCAGCCGCAACAATCAAAAAGCCCGTTCCGGGGTCAATCTAATCGTTACCAGTGCAGTATTGTTTATCATTTTTGCAGCTTTGCTTGGTAAGTTGAATATCCTGGGGCCCTATGGCCCGGCTCTGCTGCTGATCCTGGTGGGCGCCTGGGTTTTGGGGCGTGGTTTGTGGCGCAAGAATTGACAAAAGGAGAACCTATGCGACGTGGAAATGTTTTTTGGGGCTTTATTTTAATTGTATTGGGGGTGCTTTTTTTTCTCAAAACCAGGGGTTTGATTGATGATGTTTTTAGCTGGTTTTGGCCGCTCGCACTGATCTTGCTTGGGGTCTGGGTGCTGATCTGGAGGCACCTGCCGTCAGCAACCAACGCTGGCGAAAGTTTTTCGATTGATCTACAGGGCGCGACTCGTCTGGATTTGGATGTAAGCCAGGCTGCGGGATCATTGGCCTTCAGTGCGGGCGCTCCGACCGGGGTGGCTGTGACCGGATCGCAAGGCAGCGGGCTGGAGGTTAAAAGCCATCTGGATGGTGAGAACCTGATCGTCAGCCTGGAAGCCGGACCGAGCTTTTTGCCTTTTCTCGGACCGGAAGGCGGGGAGTGGCGCTTTTTGCTCAACAGTGATGTGCCAGTTTCGATCAAGTTGGATGCGGGCGCCAGCAGCCTCAATTTGGATCTGACGGATGTGCGCTTGAGCCTGCTGAGCGTGGACACCGGGGCTTCCAGTTTGAACATAATCCTGCCCAATAACGCCGGGCAAAGCCTGGTGCAGATCGAATCGGGTGCGGCTGCCCTGGATATCCGGGTGCCGGAAGGCGTGGGCGCGCGTGTTCGCTTTGAGCAGGGTGCTTCATCGATCGATATCGATGAAAAACGCTTTCCGCGCCTGACCAACCTTGAGAGCCTGTACCAAACCACGGATTATGAGAATGCTGCCAATAAGGTTGAAATCAACCTGGATGGCGGGGCAAATTCGGTCAAGGTGCATTGATGGGTTGCGCCTGGTTGCTGTTTTGCTGTTTGGTATCCCAGGTAGTGGTTCAGTAGTTTCTTCGAAATGGGTTCTGACAGGTTGCAGGGAAAAAGCGAAATGGTCTAAATGTCGACCAGATAAGATTCGGAAGCTCCGATCGCTGCGCACTGGCGAACAAGTTCTCCGGCCAGGGCCAGATTATTGGAAAAGTATTTTATTACCGGGAGAAAATTATGAAACGGAATGGCCTTCAAACAATATTTGGAGCAGCCCTGATCTTGCTGGGTGGTCTGCTGCTGATTGAAAAGTTCGGCTTTCTAAAGGGCTCAGCCGCCATGTTCTGGGGTGTGGTTCTGCTGATGGGTGCCGGTTACTTCCTGTATGTTTTTGTTCAAAGTCCACAGGGGCGCTGGTGGGCCATCATACCGGGCATGGCACTGCTGGGCATGGCTGGCAGCGAGTTGATGCCAAAAGCCTTCGAATGGTTGTCTGGCGGTCTGTTTTTGGGCGCCATGGGTCTGGCTGACTGTTCCATCAAACTTCTTATCTGCATGGCAGTCGGACTGTTTGAGTCAAGCTTAAGATATTTATCCCAATAGGGAGTAGCCTTTTCCGGTTGCTTCATATCCACCGCATATACAATTCCGGCGTTGAATAAGCTTTGCAGATGTTTAGGGTCAATTTTATTGGCTTTTTCAAAATTAACAAGCGCCTTGTCGTACCACCCGACTTTTCTGAACATGACGCCCTGATCAGTCAAAACATTGGGATTATTCGGTTCAATCTCCAACACTTTTCCATAAGCATTGATAGCTTTCTGAGTCTGCTCCGTGTCAAAATAATCATTCCCCAGAGAAACCCATGCATTAAGGTTTTTTGGATCCTGAGCCACAATCTTTTCAGCTTGGGCAATACGTTGCGTATAGTCGGTTGGCGACCCTGCACCGGCCTGAATGGCAGCATTAGGTTGCTGAGTTTTCCCAGCATTACTGATACTGAACACCAAATACCCACCTAACAATCCAACAATCAGGGCAACTACAGCTATCAGGATTGATTCTTTTTTCAC
>CAZLJB010000616.1:0-2650 GCA_964559195.1 uncultured Anaerolinea sp.
TTAGCTTTGGCTTATTCCTTTTTTCTTCTTGTTTGGCTGCGGTTTCCCACAGGGGTGGGTCGCTGATTGGAAATGGTTGGCTGGGGTTTGGTAAGGTTACCGCTCCCAGTAATGCCAATCCTCGCTGCGCGGCGATGTTGTCTGGATCCAGCTTGGAAGCTGTTTGTAAACAGTATAGACGTTCCTTTGGCGTTTCCATGGCTGCGCTCATCCAGACCCAGTAATCAGGGTTTTGCTGGTCTGTTTGCAGTAGATTGGTCAGAATTTCGCGCGCCTGCGCGAATTGTTCAGCGCGAATTGCTTCCATAGCTTGCTGGAGCATGCTGTTTTCAGGTGGATCTGCGGGCGTAGCATTATTCTGTTCCATAAGTTGAGTTTAGCACAGCCTATCAGGCTGGGCAAGTACCCCTTCTATAAAAAATGTTCGGCCGGGTTGATTGATATAATCAATTTATGTGCCATTCTTTCCAATCGGTATATTCCTGTGGAAAAAAAGGTTATTAATAAAATGAGTCAAACTCGCTTGATCTGGTTATTTGTTTTATTGACAGCGTTATTAATAATGGTGGGCTGCAGTTCGAACCTTGATTCACCACTGCCTGTTCTGGTAGCTACCCTGTCACCTTATTTTACACGGACTCCTGTTGTTCTGCCCAGCCAGATCATTTCAGTTAATCAAACTGCTGCTCCCACGCTCACACCGATTATATACAAAATCGTCCAGGGCGATACATTGAGTGGAATCGCCAAGCGTTATGGCGTATCTCTCGATGCCCTGTTGGCTTTCAACCCAGGTATTGTTCCAGAAGCACTTACAATTGGGCAGGTACTCACCATTCCGAACGCCGGGCAACAGGATCAACCCTTCTCGGCCACACCCGTGCCTCTTGACCTGGGGAATGGCATTTGCAGTTCATCTGGTGCCGGGGTTATCTGCCTGGTTCCTGTCCATAATCCTTACCCGCAGTCCCTGGAAAATGTAAAAGTTTTATTGACCCTGTATGATCAGAATGGCCAACCCCTGGCTAGCCAGGAATCTATTTTGCCACTCAATGTTCTGGCACCCAACCAATCTTTGCCTGCAGACGCCTTCTTTAAGGACATGCAGGGCTGGGCTTCAGTGCATTCCGGTTTGGTGACCTCCATGCGTATCGAATCAGGGGATCTTCGTTATCTTCAGACAACCGTCCAGAATTTACTGGTCAGTATCAACTGGGATGGGTTATCTGCTAATGTCCAGGGGCAGATTTTGTTGACCGACGCCAGGAAACCAGCACGCAGCCTGTGGTTGGTGGCAGTTGCCTATGCTGCCGATGATCAAATTGTCGGTTATCGCCGCTGGGAATGGGCTGGATCGCTCCTGCCAGGTGCGTTGCAGCCTTTTGAGCTGCCAGTCTATAGCCTGGGTCCGCCCATCCAGCGCGTGGAAGTTCTGGTGGAAGCCCGTCCATGAAGAAAACACAAAATCATCAAAGGAGTTTGTATGCCCCGTCTCATTCCTGCTGCTGAACGTCTCGTTCTTGCCCGAGCCTTGATTCAAAAAGCGCACGAGGTTGTCCCACCTGTTGACGGCGGAAAGTTCGAATTTTCGTACATCGCCCAGGTCAAGGATTTCCTGCGGCTGGCGCGTGATTTGGTGAAATTTATTCCCCAATCTGCGGGCGCCAGCGCTGAGATTAAAAAAGATGCTTTGCGGGTTCTCCAAGAGGCTGATCAGGCGGATCGGGAAATATTACATTAACCAGGCCGGGAGCGTGTCAATTTTACAAGTTCTTAACCGGTCAGGCCATCTATAACCTGGATATTTCATTTGAAATAATTCAGATACCGGCCCGGGTATTTTGTAAATTTTCAATATGCACCTCGGAATTCGAGAATTTTTTGTGAAACGATGTAAAATGAATAAGGAAGTGTACGATTAGATATTATCACGGAGGTATTGTCATGGACGAACAGGGTCTTCGAAAACTATTGGAAGAACTTCACAAAGAGATTGAACATACCCAAAGCGTTGATGAAAAGGGTCGCGAATTGTTGCACGATCTGACGGGTGATATTCGCGAATTGCTGGCGCGTTCAGAAGAACCATCTGCGCAAACCAGGCAATCCTTGCTTGCCAGGTTGGATGAATCCATCAGTTACCTGGAAGTTACCCACCCTACTCTCACGAGCACGCTTTCCAATCTCTTGGAGAGCCTGAGTAACGCCGGTATTTGACCATTTCTTGTATATCAAAAACAGGTCTTCCGAAATGTTTTTTCGGAAGACCTGTTTTTTGTCACTGTTCATATTTTTGATTCGCTGATTAAATGGGTTGAGGATACAGTCTGGGATAATTTTGTTTGCCAATCTTATCTGGTCGTCGTCCAGTCTGGCGAATTAATCGATCAGTAGCGAAAACGATTTTGCGATTCGTGCACGAAAATAGTCGGATCCAATTAGTCTTGAAAAGGAAAGATCTGGATTCTGGCCAATCTGCAGCGGCATCAGGTCTGGCCAGCTTAGCTTCGGTTCGAGTTATTGAAAGGGAAATTTATGACAATCTGGATCAAGCGCCTGGGATTGGCTCCTCGGGAATTAAAACTTTTTGCATTTGCTTCGTTGTTTATGGGGATGGCATACAGCGTATTTGATTCTACATTTAATAATT
>CAZLJB010000617.1:0-2637 GCA_964559195.1 uncultured Anaerolinea sp.
TTTTATGTTTTGTTGTTTTTTTTTTTGAATGCTCCACCCCACACCGATATCGATACGGCTCTGAACACTCTTTCCCTACACGACGCTCTTCCGATCTCCGGGCAGCCCAAATGGCTGCGGCTGCCGTATGGGTTCAGCCGCCCAGGTGCTGGATTGTTACGATAAAAATAATAAATTGATCGATCAAATAAAATACGATAACAAGGATGCCATCGATCAATTCAAATCGACGTATTGTAGATAGGGGCGGGCGGATGGATTATTTCGCCATTGCCAGAAGTAATAACAAAAAGCACATGGCTAAGCCGGTCAGCAGCCCTGTTAATATGGCTGCAATTGCAATTCCTTTGCGCTGTTCTCTTCGAATCAGGCTGATGATGCCCAGGATTATGCCAATGATGGGTGCCAAAATGCCTAACAATACAAAAATAAAAGCAATATCCGATATTACCGGGTACCAGTACATGTCCCCAAATATTCTTTTGGCGAGGTGGGTAAAAGGTAGATAGTTAGACAAGTTCATTGAGACGAGATAGATAATAAAGGATGGGATCGAGCTTAATGAAAGAATGAGGGCGAGATTTCGAAAAACTGTTTTTTTTCTGAGCGGTTGGGTTGAAATCTGGTTTGAGTTTGTTTCCATTTGTCATTCCTCCAAAAATTTAATATTGATTCTTTTCGTTGCGTTTTTGATGGGATGATTTTACCGCGGGGTAGATCTTTTTTTGTTTGAGGTCTTCCGTCCCGGGGGGAGGAAGGGCTTTTACCGCGGGGGGCGCGGGGGGCGCGTAGGTAGAGCTTTTTTTGTTTGAGGTTTTCCGTCCCTGGGGGAGGAAGAGCTTTTACCGCGGCGGGCGCGGGGGGGGCGCGGGGGTAGAGCTTTTTTTTGTTTGAGGTCTTCAAGGGCGGGATGAAGAGCTTTTACCGCGGGGGGCGCGGGGGGCGCGGGGGTGGAGCTTTTTTTGTTTGGGGTTTTCCGTCCCGGGGTGAGGAAGGGCTTTTACCGCGGGGGGTGCGGGGGGCGCGGGGGTAGAGCTTTTTTTGTTTGAGGTCTTCAAGGGCGGGAGGAAAGGCTGCGAAGGCGGGGTGTGCTGATAAAAGCTGATCATTCCGCATAGCTTTCGGCGCACTGTGACTTTAAGAAAACCCTGAACATCACTCGTGGGTGTGGTTCAGGGTTTCGGAGATTGCATAAATCAATATACACTTCTTGCTTTTCGGAAATGTTCGGCCCAGATCTTACATTTGCACATCCCTTAATTCTATGACGTGCGTGTTCACCCGCTTTTGTTTGAAAGCCTGCTTGATAACTTTGAGCGCCTGGGTAGCTTTCAGACGGTTGAGCGTAAAGACCATGAAAGCGATAACCGTGGGATTATCAAAGGTCAGGTCGTCCAGGCGTTCGACCAGTTCGGACACGATCGCCTCGCGTGCCTGTGGAAAGGTTTCAGCCAGTTTGAGCATTCCAAGACAAATTTGAGAACGCTGCTGCTCCGAGCGAGTCGGGTTATCTAAAACCCTCCAGAGCTGGCTTTGTACTTCGAGGCCCATTTTGGCCCAGACAGCCGGCAGGCAGTCGGAAAGCCAGTCATCCGGATCATCCATCAAGCCCAGCAGAGCGGTGGCACTGGAACGCGCCTGGAGCAGCCCGAGTAAGTGGAGGGCATGCCATGGAGCCCAGGCCGAAGGATCAGCAGGCCAGCCATGCAGCAAGTTTGGTTCAAAAACCAGCGACAGCAGATCTGGCAGGAGCGGCTGCCAGATGGCCTGGTCTGCTGCGGTTTGCCTGGCCAATTGCGGAGCCAGCGCTTCGAAACTGGCAGTCGAACCAAGCGCCAGTAGTTTTTGGATTGGGGCCGGATACACCCGCCGGATGAATGGGTAACCGGCCGGGCGAGGTGGGATGGCCGGAGGGGTGATATCTTCCCAGTAAGGGGACTCTGTCAGGATCAGATCGTAGAGTTCGGTTTCGCGAGCGCTGGGCTGCGGAATGGGCGGCAGGGTCATGATGGTGCGAGGGACAAACATTTTCATGAATTCCATTTGCAGGTCGCCATGTTCGGCGTGCGACAGGAAACGCCGCCTTCCGCCAAAGCGGGCAAATGCCTGGCGGTATTGGCGATACCCATAAGGCTCATCAAGCATGGGGTTTTTTTCCTGATCGTTTTTTTGATATGAGGCCAGCATGAGCCTGACTTCATCGAGGCCATACTGCTGTACAAGCTCCTGGTAGCGCGGGCCATCAGGCCGGGCATCTTCAAGGAGATATTCCATTAGAGTTAAGCTCAGCTGCCTGCGTTTTTGGATGATGACCTGGCGTTCGGCTGGGCTGGGATAACCGAACGTCAGAGGCGGGGTTGGAGGGCGTTTTATATGGTGATGACGGCTTGTCATGGCAAGACTCCAATTACATTATGCAAGGCATCTATGGCACTTAGCTTTATAAATATTATTTTACTGCAAAATGATCCGGTAGAGTCCAGGCGTTGACCCATACCACACAGGTGCGTTTGCCCAGGGTCTATTCACTCCAATCCACTTTTAGACGTTATTCGTGATCCCGCAGCCCTCACCACCCCGCCAACCGTCCCCCGTTCATCCTGGACCACGAACCACACGAACCACACGAAAGGAAGA
>CAZLJB010000618.1:0-2636 GCA_964559195.1 uncultured Anaerolinea sp.
GGCCAGCAGGTCTTCGACCACGCGGCCTTTGTAGAGGTGTTCTTCGACAATGCGCCGGACATCCGCCGGGCTGACGGGGCCATAGGCGCTGGCCTCGGGGTAAACGATCACCAGCGGCAGGGCATCTTCGCGCCCGCCATCGGTGAACTGGGCCAGTGCGATTTCGTCGCTTAACCCAAAGGCAGCCAGCTCTTGTTGAAAACTGCTGTAAACCCCGGCTGCGCCTTTGCGCAGGCTTTCAGGGTCGTTTGAAACCAAAACCATGGAACGGTTGAATTTCATGCCGGGCCTCTCATTCGTATTTGGCGAAAATATCCGCCAGTTGTTCCGGTGCGACATTACCGTACATGTCGTCGTCGACCAGCACTACCGGGCCAACGCCGCACAGGCCCAGGCAGCTGACGGTTTTCAGCGTGAAGCGTCCGGCGGCGTCGGTTTCGCCGGATTTGAGCCCCAGGTTGTTTTGAATCGACTTCCACAGTTCGCGCCCGCCCTGAACATGGCAGGGTGCTGATTCGCAGAACTGCACCACGTGCCGCCCGGTCTTTTGGGTGTGCAGCATGTGATAAAAAGAAGCCAGACCATATAACTGCCCTTCTGAAACCAGGATATGATCCTCGGGTGTCTTTCCATGCTGGGCATGCAGTTTTTGGCGCGCCAGCCGGATGGCATGGCCGGGAATGTACCCATATTCGTGATTGATCTCAAGCAGGATCGGTACAAAGGCATCGGCATGCGAGCCGTGTTTCAGCACTGCGGCCTCCACGATGGCCGCGAGGTCTTTTTCTTCCGCAATTTTTATCACAAACTACCTCCAGAAACGCATTGGTTGTACGAAGCCCGCCCTTGGGCCGGCCTCAGAAAAAGGTTTTTTACAGCACGCTGATGGCGTTGAAATTACAGACCTGAACGCAGATGCCGCAGCGGATGCATTTATCCACATCGATCAGGTGGGCCTGGCGGCGTTCACCGTGGATGGCTTCCACCGGGCAGTTGCGCGCGCAGACGGTGCAGCCGGTGCAGGTGGCTGGTTGGATCTCGTAGCGGATCAGGGCCTTGCAGACTTTGGCCGGGCATTTTTTCTCGTAAATGTGAGCTTCATACTCGGCACGGAAGTGCTTGAGCATGCTGATGACCGGGTTGGGCGCACCCTGCCCCAGGCCGCACAGCGAATTCCGGGTGACTTCAAAACAAAGATCTTCCAGGGTTTCAATATCACCTGGCTGGCCTTGCCCGGCGCAAATCTTCTCCAGGATTTCCAGGATGCGGCGCGTGCCAACCCGGCAGGGGGTGCACTTGCCGCAGGATTCGTCCTGGGTGAATTCCATAAAGAAACGCGCCATGTCCACCATGCAGGTTTCGTTGTCCATGATGATCAGACCGCCCGAACCCATCATCGAACCGGCTGCGGTCAGGGCCTCGTAATCCAGCGGCAGGTCCAGTTGTTCGGCGGTCAGGCAGCCGCCCATCGGGCCGCCGGTCTGAATGGCTTTGAACTGCTTACCGTCCTTGATGCCGCCGCCGACCTCGAAGATGACATCGCGCAATGTAATGCCAAAGGGTACTTCGATCAGCCCGGTATTGATGACGTCCCCGGCGATCGCGAAGGTCTTGGTGCCCTTGCTCTTTTCGGTGCCCATACTGGCGTACCAATCCGCGCCGTTAAGGATGATCTGCGGTACGACGGCGTAAGTTTCGACGTTGTTGTTGTTGGTGGGTTTGCCCCACACGCCCTTGACAGCCGGGAAGGGCGGTCGCGGGCGTGGTTCGCCGCGCTTGCCCTCAATCGAGGCGATCAAGGCGGTTTCCTCGCCGCACACAAAGGCCCCGGCGCCCATGCGGACTTCCAGGTCAAAGCCGAAGCCAGTTCCAAAGATATCTTCTCCCAGGAAGCCAAATTCATGGGCCTGGGCGATGGCAATCTTGAGATTCTGGACTGCGATGGGGTATTCGGCGCGGCAGTAGATGTAACCACGGCTGGCGCCGATGGCGTAGGCGGCGATGATCATGCCTTCCAGCACCGAATGCGGGTCGCTTTCTAATACGCGCCGGTTCATAAAGGCGCCCGGGTCACCTTCGTCAGCGTTGCAGGTCAGGTATTTGGGGTTATCGGGTACCTGCCGGCAGAGCTGCCACTTGCGGGCGGCCGGGAAGCCGGCGCCACCGCGCCCGCGCAGTCCGGATTTCATGACCACATCGATGACCTGTTCGGGCGACAGGCTGGTGATGACCCGCGCTAGGGCCTGGTAGCCGTCTTCGGCGATGTAATCTTCGATATTATGCGGATCGATCTTGCCGCAGTTGCGCAGCACGATGCGGACTTCCTTGGGTTTGGGTGCGCCAAGTTCTTCGTCTGAGACAGCCTTTTCCTGGGCACGGAATTTTTCGACGACCCGGCCTTTCAGGAAGTGTTCTTCCACCAGGAAGGGAATGTCATCCACGCTCAGGTTGGCGTAGTGGATGTTTTCGGGGTAAACCAGCATATCCGGCCCGAGCCGGTAGGGATCGCCGATGCGCGAGGTTTCCAGCACCTGGACTTCATCCAGCAAGCCCTGGGCGATCAACTCGTCATTCAAGGCATCGATCAGCTCGTGAGCGCCTTTTGCCAGGCACTCCGGGTCAACCGAAACTAAAAC
>CAZLJB010000619.1:0-2629 GCA_964559195.1 uncultured Anaerolinea sp.
CCCGGAAAAGCACCGGGGCGAAACAGCCCCAAATCCAAGAACGGGATTTAGGGGAGGAGCTAAAAACTAGATCAATAGGGTTCCCCTCCCCCAAATCGGGGTTCAGATTTGGGGGAGGTTGGGAGGGGGCCGGTCTTGGCTTTCTGCGAAAACCATAATGAGAACTGCTGCCATGCGCTAAATTTATACTGAGAAGAATGTAACTTTTATTGCGCACCTGCATCAAAGGAAGTGTTCGTTACTTTACATTCAACCTTATCAACACCCGGGAGACTCACATGAAACTGAATGAATCAAATATCGATCGCATTATCCGTGCCGTGGCTGGCGTTTTGCTGCTTTACATTGGACTGGCCGGTGGCCTGGGCGGGAGCCTGGCAATCCTGGCAGATGTCGTTGGCGCGATCCTGTTGATTACGGGCGCGGTTGGTTTCTGCCCAATCTACGCTCTTACGAAAATCAGCACGTTGAAAAAATAATTTACCAGAACCAGGGCTCAGGGCATGGTTTCGCTGCCATGCCCTGTTTTCTTTGGTAAATAGCTTTTTTTAGAATCTGTCCGTGTTTAAAAAAACTGTCCATGGCGGATTTTGACCACCGTTTGAGCTGGAAGGCCATCACCGGTTTATCCCAGCGGCTACCCGGCCAGGTCTGAGTCTTGATCCGAAAACCCTGCCGGTGGAATCCCAAGCGCCTGGATTAACCTGGCCCAGTAATTGACCTGTGCGGCGGTGGTGGCCAGGATTACGATCTCGCGTTCATTGAAATTGGCCTTGAGTTGTTCAATAAAATCCGGATGGAATTTGAGCGGTGTCTGTGAAACCAGGCGCGCATATTCAATGGCCAGCCGTTCACGTGTTGAAATACTGGTCAGCTCTGCCAGGGCCAGCTGCCCTCGTAAAGCCAGCACTTCCTGAGACCCAATGCCAAGCGCTGCATGCTCGTAGGAATTCATGTCAATGCAAAATGGACAGGCAGCCGCAAAAGAAGCGGCCATGCGTACCATTTTTAACAGGCGTTTATCCAGCCTGCCATCCTGCTCTGCAACCAGGCCTTCCAGTACGCCTGAACCGATGGCCGCTTTTGGGTACCAGGCCAGGATCCGGGCTGGCAGCATTCTGCGGCCGGTGATTTTTTCTGAAAACCAGATCCCCAGGCGCAGCAGGAGCGGAATTTTTCGAGGTGGTTCGATAAATGCTTGCATGGTTTATACTCCAGTAAGGTGATTGTATCCCTGACTCGGGTCAAAATCCGCAGGATTATTAATGTAGAGGTCTTTCATCCGCGCTCCACGCCCCCTGTTTTGTGGAGCAGACCGGCGTGCTGGCAGGAATCAGATATAAGGAGAGAAGTATGAAAATAGCAATCGTTAGTGATGACCACCAGACCATTTCGGCTCATTTTGGCCGTGCGCAGTTTTATGAAATCTTCACCATTGAAGCCGGCAAGCAGACTGACCACCAGTCTATTGCCAGGTCGTTCCCGGTGCTCACTCCTGTCGTGGGAGCCGAGTCGGATGGACAGCATTCTCACCAACATGACCACAGCGCCATGCTTATCCCAATCGCGGATTGCCAGGCATTGATTACGCGTGGCATGGGCAATGGCGCGCACATCAGCTTGAAGGAACACGGTATTCAGCCCATCATCACGGATATCCAGGATATCCAGGCCGCACTTCAGGCCTATCTCAGTGGAAGCCTGCTGGACCATCCAGAAAAACTGCACTAAAAAAAGTCAAGGAGAGCCACCCATGCCCTATTACGAGTATCGTTGCAATGAATGTGGAGAAGCGTTTGAAATGATGCTGCGTTTTTCTGAGGCCGACCGGATACCGGTTTGCCCAAAGTGTGAGAGCCCGAATACCCAGAAAAAACTTTCCAGGGTTGTATCTTTTGGGGCAGCTGCCTCTGGCGGTAGCAGTAGTTCTGCCAGCAATTGTGGTTCGAGCGGCGGTTTTTCCTGAGCTGGCTAACCCTCAACGACCGTGTGTCGTTGTAAGCCGGGTGGTTTTGGTCATCAAACCCAGCCGCAATCCCTGTAGTTCGAAGTCAAAAAGATCAATAATATTCTGAAGGGCAAACCCGCGGTGTGCCCTTCAGAATATTATTTGTTTTAACGGCAGGTACCCATCTTACCCAGCCCATTATTGAGTTCAAGGTTTGACCATTTTTAGCCTGATTTCATCGTTGCCGGGGTCTTGACAACCAGCCAGTGTGGGTTTATGATGAACCTACCCCCCTCCCCCCCCGGGGGGGGGTAGAAGGAAGCGCAGCAATGCAACAAGATCAAACCATGAGAAGACTGAAGACCATCGAAGGGCACATGCGCGGTGTGATTCGCATGGCAGAAGAAGATGCCTATTGCATTGATATTATTCGCCAGATACAGGCTGTTCAGGCTGCATTGAGCAAGGTCAGTACTGGAATATTGGAAGATCATCTGAATTCCTGCGTGATTACCGCCATTCAAGGCGATGACCCGGCTGAACGTGAGCGTGTCCTGAAGGAAATTACGGATGTCTTTGCGACCGCTACCAAGGTCTAGCCACACCATTCAATCAAGGAGAATAACATGACAACTGTAACCTATTCAATTCCCAACATTTCCTGTGGGCACTGCGTCCACA
>CAZLJB010000620.1:0-2627 GCA_964559195.1 uncultured Anaerolinea sp.
CTACACGGCTCTGAACACTCTTTCCCTACACGACGCTCTTCCGATCTGGTTGTCACTCGGCAGGTGCAGCCAGCGTGAGCCAAGCTTGCGATCATATGTGCCCAGTGTGGTGACCGGTAAACCCGCGCGCATAAAGGAAGCTCCATCCGAGTTGATCGGGCCGGCCGGCAGGGGCTTGTTCCGGTTACCTGTTGTACAGCCCGCGCGGGCAGAACAGGCTCTGCATCAGGGCGGCATAGTCCACCGCGCTCAGAGCAGCCCTCCAGGAAAGGCAAACAGGGCCGGCAGTCCACCGGTATGCAGGAATATTAACGGGTCATGCTTGCCAAACCGGCCCGCTTCAATCTCGGCCAGCATCCCGGCAAAAGCCTTGGCTGTGTAAACCGGGTCAAGCAGGATACCTTCCAGCCGGGCCAGTTTTTGCATGGCAGCCAGACCAGCCGTGGAAGGTGAGCCATACGCACCGCCAACATACCTGTCTTCGATCAGGGGTACCTGCTGCGCGCTGAACTGCAGCGGCTGCCCCAGACGGGCGCAAATCTCGCTGGCCAGCCCGGCGATCGAAGCCGGAAAAGCCTTCCAGAGTTTGCCAACATCAATCCCCAGCAGCCCAAGCTCCGAATTTCCCAGCGCCAGCCCGGCCATCAAACCTGTCAGTGTGCCACCTGAACCAGCCGCCACAATCAGATGCGCTTTGCCAATCCCCAGCGCGCGCGCCTGCTCGTCGATCTCGAGTGCCGCGCGTACATACCCCAGGCAGCCCAGCCAGTTGTGCCCGCCGACCGGAATGAAATAATTGGGTCCCACCAGCAGCCAGGCCACCAGCCTGACCAGCCGGATGGTGCTTTCAAGCGTCATGCCGTTGCCCGCCCCACCCAGTGGGATGAAATGCATCCGGGCGCCCAGCAGTTGATTGATCAGCAGGTTGCCGGCCAGTTGTGCGGGACGTTTTTCAAAATAAAACAGGTGCGACTGCATCCCCAACCGGTTGGCTGCCGCAGCAGTCAGCCGGGCATGGTTGGACTGCAAACCACCAAAAGTGGCCACTTTTTTATAACCCTGGCGCTGCGCTTCTGCCAGCAGATATTCCAACTTGCGGGTTTTATTGCCACCCAGGGCCGGGCCCAAGCCATCATCCCGTTTGATGTAAACCGGGCGTCCCAGTTCCGCGCTCAGGCGCGGCAGGTGCTCCAACGGGCTGGGGCCTTCCAGCAGCTTGATGCGTTCAATCGAATTCAATCTTTCGCGATAATCCATCACCAGCCCCCTTTCAGGCCCCGAGCAGGTGCCCGGCCAGGCGTTTAGCCAGGCCAATGATGGTCAGCACAGTTGGACGGGCCAGGGCTTCAGGGAAAGTGCTGGCATCGCAAACATACAGACCTGCAATCTCGGTCTGCAGGTTTTCATCCAGCAGCGTGCCAATCCGCACCGTACCGCTTGGATGTGTACCGCGCAGCGGGGTCATGAACATACTGTCCGGATCGGCTCCGGCTTCCTTAAGAATTTTGCGGCAAACTTGTTCGGCGTCCTGCTGTCGCGCGCGGTCATCGCCCACAAACGGCTTGCTGATTTTGCCATCCGGAAAGACACCACCTGAAACACTGTCCTTGAGTTTGATCATCAGCCCCAGGGTGTTGTTCCACTTTGGCCAGGTCAAAGGATAGCGGGGGCCTTTCAGAGCTGTGATGAGCGGGTACAACAACCACGGATCGATCAGGGTACTGAGCATATACCCGGCTTCCAGGTTTTCCCAGGACCAGGTCATGGGTGGTTCATTGCCGGTGCCGCGCTCGCGCGTGAAACCATACACCATTGTGGTAGTATCCATGGTCATGCCCTGGCCGGCACCCTTTAGCCCGCTGGCCTGTAGGATGCGCGGCGTGCCAATTCCACCTGCCGCCAGGATCACAACTGGCGCGTGGGCCGTAAAAAGTTGCCCTGCCAGGCTGCCTGCCACCCCGATGACCTGTTTTCCATCCACCAACACGCGCTGCACCCGGGCGTTGACCCGCAAATCGGTGCCCGCTGCCACGGCTTCATCCACCCATTCGGCCGCATTCCACTTGGCGCCACAGCGACAACCCAGCATACATTTTGCCCCGCAGTCAAACTTTTGGCTGCTAGCCGGTTTCATGAATTTGAGCTGCGGCTGCCAGTCATAACCCAGTGCCTGGGCGGCCTGAGCCACGTGCGTGGAAGCCTGTCCACGCAGGTCAGCTGGCAGTGCCGCGATCTCCAGTTCGGGGATGGTTTCGGCCACCTGGGCCTCGATATCCACGCCATATTTCTCCTTCAGCCAGCTGGGCGGCGGTGCGGCGCAGCCACAGTACATGCTGGTGGCGCCGCCCACCATCAATGGGCGCACAATGTTCAGCCCTTCCTGTGTAAAAAGCAGGCTCATCCGGTCAGCGTAGATCAGCGCCCCCAGGTAGGTGCCATAATAGGATTTTGAACGCTGGTCGATGCCACTCTCCAGCAGCAGCACCTTTTTACCAGCGCGCGCCAGCTGCCGGGAGATGGTCGCCCCACCCGGTCCGGATCCGACCACAATAACATCCGCCTGTAAAGTAATATCGCTCATGACAGCCTCCTTGTGACCAAAAGAGTGTTGATAAAAGTATACACCT
>CAZLJB010000621.1:0-2621 GCA_964559195.1 uncultured Anaerolinea sp.
CGCAGCAAATCAGCAAGGCTGGAGTTGAAAAAGTTGGCCGTTCAGACCTCAAAGGAACTGGACCTGGCAGCGAGCGGGCTAAAGCGAGACATTCCAGGATCTTCCGCGCTACCGGCGAGCCTCTCTCCGGCAGGCGGGCCGGTCTGCTCAACCTGTGGGCAGGTGCTGCGAAGCGTATCCCGATTCTGCGACCGCTGCGGTACGCCTCTACCCAGACGTTGCCCAGCCTGTGGCAGGTCAGTCCGTTCGGCAGCCGCGCGTTTTTGCGACGAATGTGGAAAAAGCCTGGCAGAATGATGCGCTCTTCAGCTGCCTGAAAAAGATGACAGGTAAAATCCTGGGTTCTTTCGAGATTTCAAACCACTTTCTATGACCTTTTGTCACTTTACGGTAGTGGTGTATGCTCGTAAAAATGGTCTGAGTTTGAACGACCGAGGCCAGGCTGCCGCTTTCCCCGCCCGAAATTCCCTTGATGGAAATAATGCCCCCATCTTGTAATACCCAGAGTCAACCCACAAACCCCTGAATATCAGGGGTTTGTGGGTTAAGCTGCTGGCTCGTCCAGGCCAATTATTTCCCAGACCCTGCGGGGGGTAGATTATCTTGAAACATCACCACACGGTTACGACCGCTGCGCTTGGCCTGGTACAAAGCCGCATCAGCATTTCTGAGCAAGGCATCGATATCGGCCATTCCGTTCTCGAAAATCGCCGCCCCCAGACTGAGGGTGATGCTTATGGCTTCCCCGGCGGTTTCAAAAGGGGTATCTTGCATTAATTTCCGAACCCGCTCAGCAAGCGCAGTAGCATCCTCCTTGCCTGTGTTTGGCAGCAGCACCGCAAATTCCTCACCGCCAATCCGCGCCAGAATATCAATTTCGCGTAGACTGGATTTCAAAACCCTCGCCACATGCTGGATCGCCAAATCCCCCATTTCATGGCCATAATTATCATTAACCTTCTTAAACAAATCGATATCCAGCATTAAGAGCGCCAGGGGTTCTTTATTGCGCATGACACGTTTGACCGCTTCGGTGCCTCGCAGCATAAAATAACGGCGGTTGAATAAATTGGTCAGAAAATCGGTCAGGGCCAGGTTTTCCAACTCGATATTCAATAATCGAATCTTTTCTTCGGAGGCTTTACGCAGACTGATATTTCGCGAAGAAGCGTAAAGGTAGTTGCTTCCATGGATTGTCACGCCAACGGCATTAATCTCGACATCCAGGACTACGTCATCTTTGCGCCGGTGGCGCGTCTCGAACATCGCGGGATGATCGATTAGTTCGCTTACCCTAATCGCAAGCTCACCAGGTGTCCACTGCACGTCCCAATCGGCCACATTCAACAGCTTCAGTTCATCCAGTGTGTATCCCAGCATCTTGCTAAAGGCCGGGTTGGCATCCACTAATTTCCCCCGATCATTAAGAACATGAATGCCATCCGTGACAGTATTGAGCAGAGTCTGGTTGCTGCGCCCCAGCTCGGCGATCTGTTCCTGAGCTTGTTTGTTAAAGGTGATATCCCAATTGGTTCCGACCATCGAGATGGGCTCACCCGCCTGATCTCGCCGGACAAGCGCCAGGGCGCGCAAGTCGTGGACGCTGCCATCCGGCCAGACCACCCGAAATTCAGTGTCGTATTCCTTTTCACCGCGCAGTGCGGCCTGAACTTCATTGTCGTCGCGTTCGCGATTCTGCGGGTGCAGGCCCTGCTGCCAGGCATCGTATGCGCCGCTGAAGTCCTGCGCGGTGATGCCGTACAGGCGGTACATTTGATCATCCCAGATCAAGCGGTCATGGAGGATGTCGTACTCCCAGGTGCCCACCCCGCCCGCGCGCACAGCCAGCGATAAACGGGCGGCGGTCTGAGCCAGGGTATCTTCTGCGCGTTTGCGTTCGGAAATATCACTGATCAAAACTCGAGCTTGAGGCTGCTCTTTGTCACCCGGGCTGAAGCTGGTTTCTAGCTGTGCCCAGAATATCGTTCGATCCTGTCTTACCAATTGCAGTTCGACCACCTGGGACGCGCCTGTTTCGACAAATTTCTTGCGGTGAAAGTAATACAGATCCTGATAATTCTTTTCGATGAACCCGCTCAAAGGGTAATTGAGCAGGGACGTCCGGGTACCACCGAGCAGGTTGGCCGCAGTCAGGTTCGCCTCCAGGATCAATCCATCGGCATTGATCGTGCAATAGCCGACTGGGGCCAGGTCATACAGGTCAAAATAGCGTTTCCGCAGGTTTTCGAGCTGCGTTTGCTTGTCGTACAGCTCAGTGTTCTGCGCCTCCAGTTCAACCTTGTATTTACTGACCGTTTCCAGCGCAGCCTGACGTTGAATCACTGTCTCTTCGAGCGTCCGGTTGGCAATCACCAGTTCGGCAGCTCGTTTTTCTTTCTCTTCGTTTTGGTAGGTAAGCCCCAGGTTGGCGATCAGCAGCTCGGCGGCCCGTTTGGCCTTCTCAGTGTTCTGCAACTCCAGTTCATTCTTGTATAAACTCACTTTTTCCAAGGCAGCCTCTCGCTCTAAGGCTGTTTCTACAAGCACAGCTTCCGCATGTTTGCGTTCAGTGATGTCTTCCTTGACTGCCAGATAATGAGTCGTGACTCCATTTGCGCCGG
>CAZLJB010000622.1:0-2611 GCA_964559195.1 uncultured Anaerolinea sp.
CCGCGGGTTTGGAGGCAGGCGGCGTGGCCGGTCTGATCCCGCGGGGCGGAAAATTGTCATTGCGAGATTCGTACATACCGCCTTCGGTGGTACTCGATGAGGAGATGACAATTATGTCATTTGGAGAGGAAGATCAGTTACCACGAACGACACGAAATACACGAAAAGGAGCCTTTTTTTTGTCCAACCGTTACCTGACCAATACACTCATGACCCTGAAAATTTATTAAAGGGTAAGAGATTATAATCCATATAAAAAAGTACTATTCTTTTCACTCTTATCATCAAGGGCAGGCGGATTTGTTTATACCCGAGGAAACCACTCAATGCAAAAATTACTGATTGCGACAGGAAATCGCGGAAAAATCGAAGAATTCCAAAGCTTGCTGGCTGGCCTGGATCTTCAACTGCTTACGCCAAAGGAGCTTGGCCTGGATCTGGAGGTGGTTGAGGATGGGCTGACTTATGCTGAAAATGCCGGAAAAAAAGCCCTGGCTTACAGCCAGGCCAGTGGGTTGATTGTAATAGCAGATGATTCTGGCCTGGAAGTTGATGCACTGGGTGGCGCGCCGGGTTTGTATTCAGCCCGTTATTCACCACGTAAAGGTGCCACGGATGCGGACCGGCGGGCGTATATGTTAGAAAACCTGGCCGGTAAGCCGCGCCCCTGGACAGCTCATTTCCATGCCACGGTGTCGATCGGTCGCCCGGATGGAGATGTGCTTTTTGCAGAGGGGGAGTGTTTTGGAGAAATCATCCCCGAAGAGCGCGGTGACAATGGTTTTGGCTATGATCCGATCTTTTTTATCCCTGCTCTGAATTGCACGATGGCGGAGTTATCCACGGCTGAGAAAAACCGTCTCAGCCACCGGGCCCTGGCAGTAAAAAATGCGCTGCCGCTTTTGCAAAGGATGTTGAACGATCCGGCCTGATTAGATTTTGGCCAGATGTGCGAATCTACAAGCGGTTTTTTTAGAGTTTTCACGGATGATCTTCCCGTGAAAACTCCTCTTCAGGCGAAACCCACCGATCTTTGTTCGTCATGACGACAATAACCGGGATGATTTAGTAGAGACCCGGATGGGTGGTTTCGAAGGCAATCCAGACGGGTTGGATCGTTTTCATTATTCGAGTTGGAAACCAATTTACAGGCTTTTGGACTTGCTGCCGGCCGGTGGGTTTTCGCTGTTTGGACTGCCGGGTTGGTAATTGATGCTGTTTAAAAACAAATCCAATAGTTTTGCGACCATCAATGGCTGTTCCAGCATGACCATGTGTCCGGCGCCATTGATGATGTGCAGCATGGAATTTTTAATGCGTGAGTGCATGACTTCTGAATAACGCAGCGGGGTCATCCTATCATCTGATCCACACACGATCAGCGCGGGCGCTTTGATGCGTCCTTGAAGACTGGTTTCATCGAAAATATCGCAGGCTACAAAATCGCCATGCAGAACAGGCTGGCGGATTTCAGCCATGCGTTCTGCCGTTAACTCCCTGGTGCGCGGGTCTGCGAGTGGCCCAAAGGCCAGGTTTGTGATGGCTTTTATGCAGACTGGCATGGTCGCAGCGACCGAGGCACTTGAGAGCAAGTCGGAGGATACCCGCATGCGAGGAGCGGTGCCCAGCAGTCCCAAGCCAAGCGTGCGGCTTGGACAATGAATTCCAAGCCAGAGGGCGACAGCGCCGCCCATTGAATGCCCAACAAAGATGGCTTTTTGGATTTTGAGGGTCTCCATGAATTCCAGCACACAACGGGCGTAATCCGCGATCGATTGGCGTCCAATCCCTTCGGATTTGCCGTGACCGGGCAAGTCGATGGCATAAATGCGCTGATCTTTCAGGCGCCGGATTTCAGCAGGCCAGGAAAGGTGGCTGCCGCCTGCGCCATGGATTAATATCACTGCGGGGCGTGCCCAATGGCCGCCATTTTCGTAATAGTACATCCCTGCTAGAAGTGGCATATTACCTTATGAAAATTTCGGAATTCAGGTTGGAACAATTGATTATTCAGCGGATTTTTCCTGCCTGGCGCGGGCGTTGTTGAGAAGGTCGGAAGCCTCTTCGGTCAGGGGAATGAAAACCTGGATCTGGGTACCGTTTCCGGGTGATGTGTGGATGTTTAAGACGCCGTTTACTAATTCAGTGCGTTCTCTCAAATTAACCATCCCGAGACTGCCGCGTTTGTCGTATGATTTATTGATTTCATCCAGGTCAAAGCCAACCCCGTTATCAGAAATTTCGAGGAAGGCAATTTCATTATGATTGGGCAGTGGATTCAATCGGACCCAGATTTGGGGCGCTTTGGCGTGTTTACGGGCATTATTGACTGCTTCTTCGGCGATGTAAAAAATCACACCACTTTTTCCCATTTCAATCTGGCTGGCAAGTTGTTCATCGACCTGGATGCTGACTTCCTGGCTATAGGTTTCCTTCATTTTGTCGGCATTGGCTTGCAGGGCGGCCAGCAACCCCTGGGATTCGAGCACCAATGGGCGCAGGGTAAATAACATGTGCCTGATTTCTTTGGTGGTGCGGCGGGCCAATTCCTCGATACGCACCAGTTCTTCCTGTGCAGAGGCGGGATCGCGTTCGAGCATGCGCCGGGCCA
>CAZLJB010000623.1:0-2579 GCA_964559195.1 uncultured Anaerolinea sp.
TTTATGAATTTTGTGCTGGAAAATTATGATCCGGCGCATGTTGAAAAAATCACGGGTGTGCCCGCTTCCACCATTGCGCGTATTGCAGGAGAATTTGCCAGCAACGCGCCGGCTGTTGCCATATTGCCTGGCCGGGGTGGTTTGTTGAATGGCAGCATCAGCGGGGTCTATGCCGCCATGGCTGTCCACATTCTGAATGCGCTGGTTGGCAGCCTGGATCGCCCGGGTGGTGTCTTGACCCAGCGTTATTTCCAGTGTACTGATTGGCCCGCACTGCCGGCGGACGATGTTGCCGCTAAAGGTCTGGCAGCCGAACGGGTGGATGGCGCAGGCAGTTTGTTCCCCCTGGCGCGCAGCGCCTACCAGGCCGTTGCAGACCGGGTAGTTTCCGGTCAGGCGGTCGAGGCACTTTTCTTGTATGATGCCAACCCGATCTATGAGACCCCCGGCGGAAAGCGGTTTGCGGATGCTTTCAAGAAAATCCCCTTCATTGTTTCGTTTTCTTCCTTTGCGGATGAAACAGCCCTATTTGCCGATCTGATCCTGCCCGAGGCTACTTTCCTCGAGCGCTGGCAGGACGATGCCATTCATGGCATGGGCTATCCGGGTGTGGCTTTGCGCCAACCCGCCATCGCTCCGCGTGTGCAATCCCGCAACACGGGAGACGTCATTCTGCAAATTGCCCAGGCTATGGGAGGCGAAATTGCCAAGGCCTTTCCCTGGAAGGATTTCCAGGAATTGATCCAATTCCGCTTGAAGGATATTGGCACCGATTGGAAGACTTTCAAGGAACTGGGCGTCTGGTTGATCCCGGGTTATCGCTACGCCCACCGCGGCAGTCAGCATTGGGTCAACGAAGTGGTGGGTCGTGATCGCCGCAATGCCCCACGCGATGGCCGTTTTGACTTCTTCAGCCGTGAACTGTCCTGCCTGTTTGGCGCCATGAAAAAAGATCAACTGGCCAAGTTTGGCATTAGCAACACCGGTGATTCGGTTTGCCTGCCGCATTATGAGATCAATCCCCAGGCAGGTGATGTCGCCACCTTCCCATTGCGCCTGAACGTCATCACCCTCATGAGCCTGGGCCCGGTCAGCGCGGCCGCCAACCTGCCTACCCTGCAAGAGATCAGCGGCATGACCGTTGGCGAAACATGGGATTCGTGGGTAGAGGTCAACCCAAAAACAGCGCTCGGACTTGGGCTGGCGGATAAAGATCTGGTCTGGGTCGAAAGCCCCTTTGGAAAACTCAAGACCAAAATGCGCACGGTCAAGGGACTGCGTCCTGATGTAGTCAACATGCCCTACAACATGGGCCATACAACCGGACGTTTTGCGGCTGGTCGCGGTGTCAACGGATTGGAAATTATCAACCCTGCCAGCGAACCATCCAGCGGCCTGGCTGTCTTTACCAACACAAACGTCAAAGTGTACCGGGCATAGGAGTAGAAAATGTCAAAATGGTCGATGGTAATTGATCTGGATAAATGCGTGGCTTGCCAGGGTTGCAGTATCGCCTGCCGCGCCGAGAATAACACCCCCGCTGTTGCGCCGGACCAGGCCAAACTTGGTCGCGCTATGCGCTGGAATGATGTCTTCCCGCTGCCGGTTAATGGCGATGAAGATACCGGGGAATACCCAACGGTCACAACGCGTTACATCCCCCGCCCGTGTATGCATTGCGAAAACCCGCCCTGCATCAAGGTTTGCCCGGTGGGTGCCACCTTCATCAATGAAGAGGGCATCGTTGAACAGAATTACGCGCGCTGCATCGGCTGCCGTTTCTGCACGGTTGGCTGCCCCTACGCGGTGCGCTATTTCAACTGGCACCAGGCTACCTGGGAAGCCCCACTGGCTGCTCATCTGAACCCGGACCGGGTTGAAGACCCCGGTGTGCTGGAAGGCCCGGCTGTCCGTCCACTGGGTGTGGTCGAAAAATGCACTTATTGTATTCACCGCCTCAAAAAAGCACATGCCCAGGCTGAAGCCGAAGGCCGTGACTTCAGAGCCGATGAATATGTGCCCGCCTGCGTGCAGACCTGCACCGGCAAGGCCCGCTACTTTGGTGATCTGGATGACCCGAACAGTACGGTCTCTCAGCTTTCAAAGAAGACCCGCGCCTTCCGTGTTTTGGAAGAAGTTGGCACAAAACCAAAAACCATCTATTTGCGGGAAGGATAAGCCATGACAGCCTCCACATATCATCCCTTTAATAAAAATGAAGACATCATCCTGGGACCACTGCGCCGCATTACGGGCCGGGATCTGATCCTGTGGGCCATCTTGCTGATAGTGTTCGGTTGGGGCGTGTATGCCTATTTGACCCAATGGTTTTCCGGTTTGGGTGAAACAGGTTTGAACCGGCCGGTCTATTGGGGCGTTTATATCACCAATTTTGTATTCTTCATTGGCCTGGCCCATTCCGGCACCTTCATTTCGGCCATTCTGCGCCTGTTCGGCGCCGGCTGGCGCAAACCGCTCACCCGGGCGGCCGAGGCCATCACGCTCTTCAGCCTGCCATTTGGTGTGGGTTCGATCCTGATCGATATGGGTCGTCCAGACCGGGTCATGAATATCTTTTT
>CAZLJB010000624.1:0-2560 GCA_964559195.1 uncultured Anaerolinea sp.
TGAAGTTTGCCATCCGCGAAGGTGGTCTGACCGTGGGCGCCGGTGTCATCACCAAGATCCTACAGTAGTCTGAAAGTAAGGTAGTAAGATGGCCTCCAAGAAAAAAGAAGTTCGTCCGGTGATTACGCTGCAATGCGGTGACTGCAAGGAACGTAATTACACCACACAGAAGAATCGGCGTAACGACCCTGGCCGCATGGAACTGAGCAAGTACTGCCCGCGTTGCCGCAAGCACACTGCACATCGTGAAACAAAGTAATTCGTAGGGGCGCAAGACCTGCGCCCCTACTTTACCTTAGGCCAGTGGCTCAATTGGTAGAGCGCTCGTCTCCAACACGAGTGGTTGTGGGTTCAAGTCCTGCCTGGCCTGCCAGAATAACAAGCGAAACGCCGTCTCCCCCGCACCGGGGTATTCGTGAGGCGGCGTTTTAGCCGTCAGAATAAGGAGCAAAACGTGGCTGAGAAAAAACAAAATCCAATCGTTCACTTTTATCGTGAAACGGTTGGCGAGCTCCGCAAGGTCAGCTGGCCGACTCGTGATGAAGCCATTAACCTGACGACGATCGTGATCGTGGTATTGGTTGCCATGGCCATGTTCCTCGGATTAATCGATCTCATCGGTGAGCAGTTACTGCAACTGGCGCTTGGCGTTTAATTTCTGAAAGCAGAGGCTCTTATGAGCGCGCAAGACCCTGAAGATAGCGACCGAAAGAAACGTGAGGCCAAATCCACCCGCCCGGATCCTGCTAGGATATCCGAGGGTTCTGAAGTGCCCGTTGAATCAACAGATGGGCCTGCCTGGTATGTTATCCATTGCTACTCTGGATACGAAAACAAGGTCAGGCACAATCTTGAACAACGTATTGAGACGATGGGCATGAAGACCATGATTTTTGACGTGGTGGTACCCACTCAGGAAGAAGTTGAAGTCCGGGATGGCAAGCGCCGCGTGGTGGAGCGCCACATCTTCCCCGGCTATGTCTTGGTAAACATGGCCCTGACGGAAGAGTCGTGGTTCGTGGTGCGTAATACCCCGGGCGTGACCGGTTTTGTGGGTATGGGCAACCAGCCCACCCCGCTGCGTCCTGAAGAAGTCAACCAGATCATCAAGCGCATGGAAGCTGAAGTGCCGACGATCAAGGTCAACTTCAAGACCGGCGAACGTGTTCGCATCATTGATGGCCCATTCAACGACTTCCGTGGAACTGTCTCTGAAATTGATACCGCACGCACCAAGGTGCGCGTGATGGTCAATTTCTTTGGCCGAGAAACGCCAGTTGAATTGGATTTCCTGCAAGTAGAGAAAGCGTAACCAGCCTGAAGGTTGGTTATTTGGGAGGGTGCTCCCCAATCACCCGCTAAAACCACAACCTGCCGGGGTAAAAACCCCTGGCACAAGGAGCAAGTATGGCAAAGAAACTCAAAACAATTGTCCGTCTCCAGCTCAATGCTGGGAAAGCCAACCCGGCGCCCCCCGTGGGCCCGGCCCTGGCTGGTCATGGCCTAAACATCATGGCTTTCTGCAAGGAATACAACGCGCGCACATCCAACCGCCCGGGCGAATTGATCCCGGCCGAAATCAATGTGTACTCGGATGGCTCCTTCACTTTTGTGCTCAAGACCTCGCCGGCGGCCTTTTTGATCCGCAAGGCGGCTGGTGTTGAAAAGGGTTCCGGCGTGCCCAACAAGGATAAAGTTGGCAAGTTGAACCGCAGCCAGGTGAAGTTGATTGCCGAAGCCAAAATGAAAGATCTGAACGCCATCGATATTGAAGGCGCTATGAAGCAGATCGAAGGCACCGCCCGCTCGATGGGTATCACGATCGTAGAATAAATTCTGGTGGGAGGGCCGTATTCGCGGTCCGTTTGCACCACGGAGGATCAAATGGCAAAACACGGAAAGAAATACCTGGCCGCATTGGCCAAAGTGAATATAGACGAACTGTACTCGCCACAGGCCGCCATGGATTTGGCCAAGGCAACTGCCTTTACAAAATTCGACGCGACCGTGGAAGTTCACATGCGCATGGGTCTTGACCCACGCCAGGCCGACCAGCAGGTGCGTGATGTGGTTGTGCTGCCGAACGGGTTGGGTAAAACCGTGCGCGTGGTTGTCTTCGCCCAGGGCGAAGGCGCTACCGCTGCCCGCGCTGCCGGCGCGGATGTGGTGGTGGATGACGATGAAACCTTCAGCAAGATCCAGGGTGGCTGGCTGGACTTTGATGTAGCCATCTCTACCCCGGAACTGATGGGCAAGGTGGGTCGTTTGGGCCGTGTACTTGGCCCGCGCGGCTTGATGCCGAACCCGAAGGCTGGTACAGTTGTGCCTGCGACAGATCTGCCGCGCGCTATCAACGAAGCTAAGGCTGGCCGTGTTGAATTCCGTCTGGATAAGACCGCCAACATTCACGTGCAGGTTGGTAAGGCCTCCTTCCCGGTTGAAAAATTGATGGAAAACTTCTCTGCCCTGATGGAAGCCATTAAAAAGGCCCGTCCGTCTGGTGCGAAGGGTATTTATATTCGCCGCATTACCCTGGCCACGACCATGGGCCCTGGCATCA
>CAZLJB010000625.1:0-2552 GCA_964559195.1 uncultured Anaerolinea sp.
GCCAGGTATTATTTTCAAGATGAGGAACTTTTAGCTCAAGCACGAGTACGGTCAGAATAATGGCGAACATGCCATCGCTGAAGGCTTCAAGGCGGTTCTTACTCATGATGATTCTATTCTCCACTGACTACGCTTGGATTGGTTCAGATCCGGGGTGTCGCGGTTTCACGGAGACGCTGTTTCAACCCGGCAAACATGAGAACAATGGTCAAATAGTCGATCCATCCGCCGATCAAGAACAATCCTAACGATGCGTGCTGCCCCTGGCTTTTGCCGCGCAGTCGAATATAAAGCCGGCTTTGGCCGGGGGTGGTCTCTTCCAGCAGAAGCGTCCAACTCAATGCTAAGGCATTGGTGGGTAAGGGATTATCTGGCTGGGGCCAGGTCCAATTTGCGGAGGGCTGCCGGATGGATAAATAAACAAGGCAATGGTCGGGTTCCAACAAAATAACTTTGAACAACGGTTCTCCAGGTCCGTAATCGGGGACGAAGTCACCAGTGGCGATGTGTTGAAACTGATCTTCAATCTGATGGAGCCCGCTAAGCATCGTCCTGCCGGTGAATCGCTCAAGCCAGGCGGGTACATACCAACCGCCGCGATCCTTGCCGAGCTGGACCAGCCAGGGCCACACGGCCTCAGCTGGCGCTTGAAAAATGGCAGCCCGATCCATCACCATTTGGGGGTCTTCGATCAAGTTGTCGCCAGGCAAGTGCTGGGACAGGTCGGCACCGGTTACCCCAGAACGCCGGGCTACCCGGTAGACAACCCACCCCACAAGTATGAGCATAACCGCTATGGGTATCAAGTAGAACATATACGATTGGACCTGACATTCCTGAAGACATTCGGCTGAGTGCGCGTCATTATATGACTCGTTTTTAGTTAGGGTTTTACGGTCGTCAGCTTTTCCATTGACATGGATTGCGGGTCAACCAACGCACCAAGTTTCCGTCCTGCCTCAGATGAAAACAACGTATTGTTCCATGTGCCGGCAGCTTCTTCATTTTTCCAGCGCATGATGAGAACGTAACTGCCATCGGCGGCGCGCAGTAAATCACGCCCCAGGTAGCCGGGATGCTTCGGGCCAACTTCGGTCTGGATTTGCTGTTCCGCTTCCGCCAGCGCGTTGGGGTCTGCGCCAGGAAGTAACTTGTATCTTGCCAATTCTATAGTTGCCATTTTTTTTTCTCCTTTGAATTGAGATGCTTTTGAATGTTGCGCAGCATTATTCTTGCCGCATAAACCAGAGGCCTGCGACACCGATAATGAGATGTAGCAGAATAAAGACGGCGCCAGCAGAGGCTGGCATTCCGCCGATGATGAGCGCGATCGTGCCAGGAATCCACACAAATAGTTCAAGGAGCGCAACCGTTAGCACGAGGGTTTTAGCGCCTTCCAGTTTAAATGAGAAGTAAAGCATTAGCGCGCCGAGCACCGCCCAGGTAAGCGTTTCGGCATGTTCGCCAATATTTAACCCCATAGCCACGTTCATCAGCGCTAAAAGAAAATATAGCACAGCAACCAGGCGTAGCCACCAACGTATTTTTTCCATCTTAACTCTCCTTGAGTTTGTGATAAAATTTGAGTGACTAATCACGTAATTTCTATTATACGTGCGTGAGCACGCATTTGTCAAGAGTAATTGGAGAGTATTTATGGGAGATGGATTTTCAGAAATTGAACAAAATGCCTGGGGTGGATTCCTCGGCACGCATGCTCGCATGAACCGCATGATCGAGGAAGATTTACAGTCACATTCTCAGATCACACATGTGGAGTTTGAGGTTTTGCTGCGCCTTTCCTGGAATGAGAACCATCGGGTGCGGATTCAGGATCTGGCCGCACAAAGTGTCATCACACGCAGCGGAGTAAGCAGGGTGGTGGAACGTCTTGAAAAAGCCGGGCTGGTCACCCGTGAGGAAGCCAGTGAGGATAGACGCGGCGCGTACGCTGTACTGACTGAAAAAGGCCTGTCCAGGTTTCAACAGGCAATCAGGGCCCATGTTGTCTTTGTGAGAGAGAACTTTCTTAGCCATTACAGCGAAAAAGAGTTGGAACAAATGGCAGGGTTTTGGAAACGCTTTGGGGAGAGTTAGGCTGTAACGAAGCCTTTCGTATCAATCTTTACACCAATGAAATAATTTGGCGACTTGATTGAGCGAAGCCGCCCAACGGGTTTGTGTTCGCAGACTAACCCTGTGGGCTGTGGCGCAAGGGCGGGCGTGGCTGCTGTTTGAGCGCAGAGAAAAATTGCCCCAAAAAAAAAGCTCGAAAGCCTCCCTATACCCCATCGCACAGTGCGTGTTTTGTTAGCGTGCCCCTTCTCAATGCGGACTTCCCAAGAGATTAGTTCTAACTTTTTTCCCGGTAACTTTCTGAACTTAGAACCTTTTCGATCCTTCTGTCGGGTATCATCCAGATAATCGTGATTAATACATAAATGAATATTGACAATCCAGCCTGGATAAAAGAGAAAATCACCCCCAGAACGATCATTAGAGAAGTAACCTTCCCTTTCCAGTCATTTCCAACGGCTTTTTTTAGGGCTGAA
>CAZLJB010000626.1:0-2552 GCA_964559195.1 uncultured Anaerolinea sp.
GAGATAGCTTCAGGTGACTGGAGTTCAGACGTGTGCTCTTCCGATCTAGTGGCAGGCCCGTCGCAATGATTCGATTGCTTCTTTCCTCCCCAAGGGCAAGGCTGGCAACTGGCGTAATATGTTCACCCAACATGACCAGCAAATCTTCAAGGAAGTCGCAGGCGGGATGCTGATCCAGTGGGGTTATGAGAAGGACCTGGATTGGTAACCATGAAAATATTAATTGCAGGTCTCGGATCGATCGGACGCCGTCATTTTCGCAACCTGGTTGCGCTGGGTGAAACAGACCTGGTGCTGTACCGCACCAACCTGGCCACCTTACCCGATGATGAATTGGCCGGCTACCCGGTCGAAACCGACCTGGTCAGCGCCCTGAAAAAACACAAACCACAAGCAGTGATCGTCTCAAACCCAACGGCCTTGCACATGCATGTCGCCATCCCGTCGGCTCAGGCTGGCTGCGCCATCCTGCTCGAGAAACCGATCGCCGAAAACATGGAAAAGGTCAATATCCTGCGCGAAACCGCCGCCCAAAGCGGCAGCCCCATCCTGGTCGGCTTCCAATTTCGCTACCACCCAACCATTAACAAGGCCCGCGAACTGATCGCCGCCGGCATGCTGGGCAAGGTATTGAGCGCCCATGCGCACTGGGGCGAATATCTCCCCAACTGGCACCCCTGGGAAGATTACCGCCAGAGTTACGCCGCCCGCGCCGACCTGGGCGGAGGCGTGATCGTGACTCTGACCCACCCACTGGATTATCTGCGCTATTTGTTGGGCGAGATCGAGGAAATTTGGTCATTCAATGGGCATATTTCAACACTGGAATTGAGCGGCGTGGAAGATGTGGCCGAGATTGGGCTGCGCTTTGCCTCTGGCGCAATTGGCGGGGTACATGTTAACTATTTCCAGCGCCCGCCAGTTCATCGCCTGGAAATTATTGGCACAGCCGGCACCTTGCGCTGGGACAACGCCGATGGCGTTTTGATCCATTACCAAATGCCAGATCCTTTTGGGATCATCAGCGCCCAACCCGCCCCCGCACTTGAAACACGTACATTACTGCCCGAGGGCTTTGATCGCAATCACCTGTTTGTGGCCCAAATGCAGCACTTCCTGCAGGTTGCCCGGCGTGAGGCCCGTCCCATCTGCAGCCTTCAGGATGGCATCCGGGCCCTGGACCTGGCACTGGCAGCCAGGCAAACCAAAGCTGGCATTTCAATCTAAGGTTTTTCTCAATAAATTGTTACCAGTAAAATAGTATAAGTTCTTTCCACACCCAGATAAATCCATGCCCCCGTCAGGTAGTTTGCCATCAAAGCCATGCGTCAAAACTAAAACGGCACAACCTGGAAAACATCCCAGGTTGTGCCGTTTTAACCTCAAATGGTACCGTGGCTATTTCATCCAGGCAGTTTAGAAGGCGGTCAAGGAAACCTCCTTTGTAGTGTTTACCCTGATACTGGATCAGAATCAAACCACCCGGCTGTAAAGCGAAACAGTTTTTGAGCCACAGGTTTACAAATGCCTGGAAAAAAACACGGTTCCAACTCAACAGAACATCAATATAAAAAATTCCAGAGAATAGCGAGCGCTGTAAGTAGAATTTTTCTGCCACTCAGAACTCATCAGTCCTAAAACCCGGATAATACGACTTTTCGTCAGGTTAGCTTTACTATTTTTTTATAAAAAAGCCAACCACGTCGAAAGCTACTGACATGACACCGGGAAGAACGGTCCCTGATACAAAAATAAAAAAGCTTCTGAAGTTCTGGGAATAAAATGGCCATACGGGAAAATCGTGAGCCTGCAAATAAAGCTCACGATAATAATTTATACGCTTTGTCTTCTGATCTAATTCATCTGCGCTCAATTGGCTGCGTGACTCTTGAATAATAGCGTACTCATCATCAATTTCTTTTCCCAGGTCAAACAAAAAAGTGTAACGGAACTTTTGCATGGCAAGATGGGCAGAGATCAGGGGAACAAAAAATAAAACCGGGGCAGCAAGCAAATAAACGATTAATGCCCCCACCTTGGTCAGGTAATAAACTTTGATGGAATCGATCCCTGCTGGCATTGTATTGGATAACAGGCTGATCGATACCAAAATCCCGAAAACGCCAATCAGGTAACTCATATTGGAGGTAAACCTGCCAATGACACCCAATCCACCACAATTATCCGGATGGGATGGTTTAACTTTGATCGATTGGCCATTGAAAATTTTCGCCAGTAAATAAGTCAGGATGGCAACATCGATAATAAACATGCACCCGGTATAAATTGACAATACGTTAAAGAAAGAACGCACCCAGGGAATGACAGGATTAACCACCACCCAACCCACATAGATCGGATTTGACATGGGCACGGACAGAGCAAAACTAAAGGATGCTCCAATGCTGATCAATAGAATGATCCTGGTAAGCAGTTTTGAACGCATATAACTGGATGCCCGCTCTATCAACTGCCGGGTTTCATCATCCAGCGAAATAATTTTTTCATTAATCAGGGTTTGAATTACCTGCGGTATGGCTGTCTGAATCCAA
>CAZLJB010000627.1:0-2535 GCA_964559195.1 uncultured Anaerolinea sp.
ATCAGGATCGAGATGCGTGGAAACAGGGTGAACGGGTCTTGTATGTTCCCACTTTTTACGCGTGGGGCATGGTGTGATGGTTCAAATGGTATAATCGGATAAATTTGGAGGCAGTTTGGAAGAAATAATTTTTGAAGACCCTGATGTTGAGCCCGAAACAGCTGAACCCATCGTATCGGCAGAACCCACAGAAGCAGCATCCCCGGGTTTGGGGCGGTTCTTATTAGATGTACTCGAAACCTTACTACTTTCTGCAGTATTGTTTTTGGCAATCAATGCGCTTTCGGCTCGCGTTCGCGTGGATGGTTTCTCGATGAATCCAACTCTGCAGGATGGCGAGTTTGTTTTGGTCAATCGTCTGGCATATCGTATGGGTGTTCCGCAGCGTGGAGACATTATTGTGTTTCACTTTCCGCTGGATCCAGCCAGTCAGGATTTGATCAAACGGGTAATTGGCCTTCCAGGAGACCACATCATGGTGGATAGAGGTATCGTTTTTGTGAACGGGCAGCCGTTATCAGAACCGTACATTGCTGCGGCACCGCTTTACTCTGGAGAGTGGGTCGTGCCGGCTGATGATTTGTTTGTCCTGGGTGATAATCGGAATGATTCGTCCGATTCGCATTCCTGGGGCATGCTTCCTGAAAAGGAAATTGTAGGGAAATCGTTATTTATTTATTGGCCATTCGCAGAATGGAAGCTGATTGATCATTACGATTTCGGGAAAGCAGCTAAATGAGTATTTCTTTGGAAAAAATTCTTGCCCTGACTGAAGAGTATCTCCAAAAACTGCCGGCCATGCCACCCCTGACCGCTGCACCATCTGGAGCTGGTCTGGCGGGATGGATTGATCATACAATTCTGAAACCAGATGCCACTGTCCAGCAAGTAACCCGATTGTGTGAGGAAGCTCGGCAGTATCATTTCGCGACTGTATGTGTTAATCCTTCTTTTGTGCCCCTGGCTGCGAATTTGCTTGGCAATTCTGGTGTGGTTGTGTGTGCTGTGGTTGGATTTCCTCTGGGCGCGACTTTCCCTGAAATGAAGGCTGCCGAAACTTTGCGTGTAATTAATGAGGGCGCGACCGAGGTAGATACCGTCATCAATATTGGCGCTCTGAAGAGTGGTGATTATGCGCTGGCTTTGCTGGATGTACAGGCTGTAGTACAAGTTGCTGCTGGAAAAGCACACGTCAAGGTTATTTTAGAAATGTGTTATCTTGAGTACCGTGAAAAAATCATTGGGTGTCTTTTGTGCAAGGAAGCCGGTGCTGATTTTGTTAAGACATCCACCGGTTTTGGTTCTGGCGGCGCCACTGTCGCTGACGTGGAGTTGATGAGATGCCTGGTGGGTTCGGAGATGGGTGTTAAGGCTGCCGGCGGAATTCGTACATTAGATGATGCCATGCGCATGATTGGGGCGGGTGCAAACCGACTAGGAGCCAGTGCAGGAATTTCCATTCTAAGGGAAGCCGGAGTTTTATGAGCCAATCTCAAGATGCTTCTACATTTGCCTGTAATGAATGTCAGGCGGGAATGATGCGCCTGCAGTTCATCACCTACTTCACCTGGCTGGACGAGGAACTGGTAACCGTCCCCAATTTCCCGGCCTGGGTTTGTGATGTTTGTGGCAAGCGCGAATATGATGAACGGGCTGTTAACTGGTTGGTCACTCTTCTCAGCCCAAACGCCGGCCAGACGACCATGCCTGGTCGTAGGCGGCGGCGTATGCCGCCAACCAAGCGTGGCCAAAATCGACCCAGTTCGTCGGAGTGAGCTATGTCCATTGATGGTCCGTCTGTTACCCACCGTTTGCTTTCAGCTGATTTTTATACATCGAGTTTTCGAATTGTGGGGAAAGTGATGGTACCAAATTCAGGGATCGTTGGATTGATTAATGATCCAACCAATTCTTTTATGGAAGTTTTGGATGCCCGGTTGGCGCGCGTGCCTATGCCTTCGAAGCTGGTAAGTCATTATGAAGTGATCCGGTTGGTGAAATCACAGATTATGGCAGTTGCGCTTTCTCGGCGAGAAGATGTTGGCCCGCAAGCCATCGCGCGAGGTGGGTATGCAAGGATGACAGAGTATCCCGTTAATATCACTTCATCTGTCTATGAATTGCAAGGAACCCTTGAATGGGCTGGCCGTCTTGATTTTTCTACTTTCATGCTGGAAGGCAGCCGGGATTTTCTACCGATTTATTCAGCAGCGCTCAGCGCTGTGCTCATCCCGGCCTTAAAAGCTGAAAGCCCGGCGATTTTGTTTAACCGAAGGCATGTGGATTTGCTGGCGTTAGCCAATCATAAAATTGAAGATTGAAATTAGTTCAGAACGACTTTTGGAAAAAAGCCAAACTAACCAATCAAAATGCTTGACCAGAGCGAAGGGTGATGATAAAATCCTGCCCGCTCAAGTAATGCCCCCATCGTCTAGTGGACTAGGACGCAACCCTTTCAAGGTTATGACCAGGATTCGAATTCCTGTGGGGGCACTGCTGTATAGGCAAATTTTTAGCCACCCAATCATTGTACTG
>CAZLJB010000628.1:0-2534 GCA_964559195.1 uncultured Anaerolinea sp.
TCGAGAGACCCTCCCTGGGACGAGGGAAATTGGCAGTTATTTGAGAACAGGAGCGCCGTTGCAGGTGACTGCAGCCAGCTTGGCGAGCACACTGGCCCTGACAGCCTCGGGCAGTGGGGAATAACCCAGGGACGAGGCGCGGGAAACAGCAGTGGCATCCGTCAGAGCCCACTTGAAGAATTCAAGGGTCTTCTGCGCCTTGACACAATCCTTCATGCTGGTGGTGTGCAGGATCAGGTAGGTATATCCAGAAATCGGATAAGCACCATCACTCTTGCCATCCACAATGGTGGCATTAAGCTTGTCATCGAACTTGCCTTCAGCCATGGCGGCCTGGACACTATCATTACTGGGTACGATGGTCTTACCAGCCTGGTTTACGATGGATGCAAATGACAGGCTATTGGACTTGGCGTAGGAGAGTTCAACATAACCAATAGAATTGGGGGTGTTGATGACGGAGGCAGCCACACCAGCGTTGCCCTTACCACCGACATTGTTGCCCTTGGGCCATTCAATGGCGGAGGCGCCACCCGCCTTCCAATCGGCGCTGAAGGAAGTGAGGGATTTGGTGAAGATTTCGGTAGTACCTGAACCATCCGAGCGATGTACAGAGACGATATCAGCTGCGGGCAAATAATCCTTCCAACCCGGGTTGAGGGCCAGAATGGCGGGGTCATTCCATTGCTTGATGGTTGAATTGTAAATACCAACGATGGTGGCGCGATCCAGAACAAGAGCCGGCAGAACCAACGCTTTAGCACCTGCGGCGGGGGTGGGAATGGCCTGAGCCAGTTTGACGTTGTAGATCAGAACCACTGCGCCTGCCAGGGTCGGGTACATCTGCAGATCTTTACCAGCGGTGTACTCTTCAGCCTTCAAAAGCGAGTCGGAACCAGCAAAATCAACGGTACCATCCACGATGGCTTTCTTGCCGCCGCCAGAACCGATACCCTGGTAGTTGATCACGACCGACGGATCAACATATTGATAAGCATAAGCCCAGTCAGCATAAACAGGCGCCGGGAAGGTGGCGCCAGCCCCGTTAACCTGGACAGAACCATCCGGCATAGGGGTGGGAATGGAAGCATCTGGAGTTGAGGTTACTTCTACAATTTTCTCCACAACCTGGGTCTGGATGACAGTCACAGGTGCCTCGGCTACCGCCGCGGCAGCCGGAGCGCCGCAGGCGCTCAGCAACATACTGGCGACAATAAGAGCGGCAATAACAACGAACATATTCTTACGCATTTTTTCTTCTCCTGGTTAGTGATTCTAAATTAACTTGCAATCCAATCTTCCCACAGGCCTATTAAGGACAATGGAAGGATAGGTTAACAACAAGTTAACAACCAGGTGAGAGCCATAATCACGCGCACCCATTCAGTCCTGCGGGTTCCGGTTTTGGATAAGAGAACTGCCCGCATCGCTGTTTCTGAGTTTTAGCGGCAAAACCACAAATAAAGATTTTTGGAGCAGGAAATAAAAAAAGAGCTCCAGCCTGGGCCGAAGCTTTTCTCATACCTTTGGGATGGTATATTTTAAGCCGTCTTGCTGGTGCTGGTCTGAATTGAAATGGATTGGGTCACTGTCTGTTTGTAGCTGAATTCCAGGGTAGCAAGAGGGCGTTGATTGATCACCGGGCCGGTTGTCAGACCCCAAACCAGCTTGTTGTTTGCATCAAACCAATCATTTCCGTCTCCACCAGCATAAACAACATCCCCAACCGGCATGCCGCTGGCAGCACTGCCTCCATCCGAAAGCACAATTTTAGCAAACAGGCCACTTTCGTTGGTGAAAGCTGCGGCAGCCTGACCAAGTCCGTTGACATGCTGTGATCCTTTAAATATATCAACCTGTTCAATAAGTCCGTTGTCTTTCGCTTTAAATGTTAGACGAGTGCCATCCTTCAACATAAAGGTAGTAAAGTCGTCGCTGCTTTTTAAATCCTTAAAGTCTCCAACAGAATTTCCGGCAACATCATCGACACTGACATGCGGATCGCCCCAGACTGTTGTACTTTTATTTGTCCACTTATCCAGAATGGTAAAAGTGGCGCCATCTTTGAAATTGAAAAGGTAGCGGTCTGACTCGGCGAAATTTTGATCGTGAACGATCAAACCTTCAACCGGCGCATTGGACTTGTAGCTCAATTCAAGCGAAACTTCAACAGTCTGACTGGCATCCAGTTTAAAACCCTGCTGTACAACACCCTGCGGACCAGGCTGGGTCGCCGGTTGTTGTACAATGGGAAGAATTGGATTTTTCTGAGACAAGTTAATATTGAAATTTTCAACTGGGGGTTGAGAGTCTGGATAATTCTGATTGGCAGTTAGAGCAGACTGGCTGATAAAAGCTTGGTCTTCCTGATAATAATCCAGGGCAGACTTAACGCCAATATCATGTCCCTTTCGGCGGGCGTCAGCATCCATCGCGATTTGTAACAATCGCCGGACAATCATCATATTCGACATATCCCCAGGCGCGATACTGGTCATCATTACCTCCGGGTTAAAAAAATAAAACCGATGCTT
>CAZLJB010000629.1:0-2533 GCA_964559195.1 uncultured Anaerolinea sp.
ATACTCAGCGTTCCCGGCGCGCTCCGCGGTAAAAGCTTCTTTTTGCAGAAGAGTCGTTATTAAAAGAGTAAGTTTAGGCATTTCTATCCCTGCCAGCGCTTTCTCCGGTCCCGATAACCGCTCCTGGCTATGCTGGAAGCGGATATGCCTCTAACGCTTTGTGCTTGTCCCGGAGTACCCTTTATGGTAAGCCACTGGCGAAATAATTTCCAAATGTCTAAAGTTCTGCCTTTCTTAAAACATGCTATACTTTTAATGTAATAACAGTAGCCAATCAAGGAGTACGATTATGACTGTTTACCAGACTCTTTATACAGAGAAAATCGAACAGGAAATTCAGAAAACGCCAGATGAATATTTACCTATGCTGCTTGAAATGATTCGTTTGTTTCGGCAGAGCGTGGTGCTTAAACCTGCAGATGAGAGTTTCCGCCAGGGCTGGCAGGAAACCCTAAAAGGTGAAACCATTCCCATTTCCGAGTTGTGGAACAATCTGGATCCTGTTACCGAATAATTATGCCAGTCAATGTCTCGTTCACACCAGAATTCAAGCGCAATCTACGGGCGCTTTCAAGAAAATTTCGCCATATTCGTGAGGACATCGACCCTATAATCAATCAGCTTCAAGGTGGACAGCTCCCTGGAGACCAGGTCACTGGGACAGGTTATACAATTTTCAAATTGCGTGTCTCAAATAGGGATGTCCAAAAAGGCAAAAGTGGCGGCTATCGCTTGATTTATTATCTACAAACCAAATCAGAAATTATTCTCATCACCATCTATTCCAAAGCAGAACAAGCTGATATCTCGGCTTCACAAATTCGCCGAATCGTGGGTGAACTCGACGCAGGGTAAACCAAAATTACATAAGACTATCCCGCACTTTTCGAAGATTGAAATAATATGAATTACCCCTGCCAGCGCTTCCTCCGACCCCGATAACCGCTCCTGGCTATGCTGGAAGCGTATATGCCCCTCGCGCTTTGTGCTTGTCCCGGAGTACCATTGAGCCATTTTCTCGTATTCAGTATTGAGCCGCTGAAATTCCATGTAGGGAAAATCAAGCAAGTCCTGAAGGAAAAACTGAGGCGATGAGAATGACTGCGCAACCCAATTATCTGTGAACATTCAGCTCCGGGACAACAAAAAAAGGACTGGTCGCGGAATTTTTGAAATTCCTTGATGAGTCCTAGTTAGGTGTCTAGTGTAATTTGGTGAAAATTAGTTGTTGTTAATTGAGTCTACTGCAAAAAGCCTTAACCGCTGAGAGCGCAGAGTTCGCAGAGCATAAACGTTAACCAAGCCGCAAAAAATAAGCCTCATTAATGACGAATCGGTAAAAAAACTCAGCGTTCCCGGCGCGCTCTGCGGTAAAAGCCCTTTTTGCAGTGGAGTCTTAATTATTATTCTAAGCACAAAGCGAGTTTATTGCAAGGGTTCGTTCCTGTTTCTAGCTCTGCGGTACGATGAGCTTGATAAGTTGGAGGTTATTCGGCTTTCCTATTTTGCGAAGTCGGTTAGTAGCGTTGGTGGCAAGGGTGTGCAACTCGCTTATTATTTGACAATATCACCGCCCTTTCAGATGTTATTGTACTCTTATTTCCATCAATGGAATTACAGAGAAGCCCTTTATTATTTGGAAGTGAATTTCAGGAAGGGAATGATGAACTTTTTCCAGGTCATTCTACGTATTATAATACTCATAAGCCGGAGTGTGGAAATTCGTTATTTTGCAGCATAAGACCCCGGCGAGGGTGGATAGACGGAACTTTTCCGTCCATTACATCGTTAGGCACGCCCCTTCTTGCACAACAAGGTAAAAGAGCAAAACCAAAACCATTCAACGGGAATGGTTTGATGAATTCACAAAACGATAAATGGCAAGCGATTGGTTTGCAATAGTTTTTGACAGCCGATTATAGCAATGTAACTTTATCTTTAGCAAAGTTCAAAACTACATGCTAAAGGAGCATAAAAAATGGGAATAGAATATAAAATGAGCAACAAAGAAAAACTGTATCATCAAGCAAATATAACTGCCGTTCCAGCAATCATTCTCTCTGGAACTCTAATGGGCATCATGGGTAACATGGCGGATCTCAATCGAATTTCGATGAGTGACCCTATTACTTCAATTTCTTCTTCGTTGCTTTGGGTCGTTTTCGGAACAAGTGCGCTTTGGATTTTAATAAGTGGGGTTGTCAATAAAAATATAAAAGCAATGGTAATAAGAAGCCTAAATGGCATTCTCAAATCCTTCATAGCAAAGGTTGTATTATTTATAGTATTGATTATTGCAATTTTAGTCAGTTCTCTTTTGATGATTGGGTTTTTAGTATTAGCTGGATATTTATTTGTTACTTCTGTCAGAGCATTGACAACAAGCACCAGCCCATCTTTATAAAAATGCTTCTCAACAACTAAAAGCGTGCCAATTCCGGTCGGCGGGGTGGTTGCCCACCCCACCGCCGGTACAGAACCGGACAAGATCGGAAGAGCGTCGTGTAGGGAAAGAGTGTTCAGAGCCGTGTAG
>CAZLJB010000630.1:0-2529 GCA_964559195.1 uncultured Anaerolinea sp.
ATTGTGACTTAACGCCGCCGCTATAAGAGCAGGCATCAGTCTCCGCAAATATTCAAGAAGTTGGAACGAAATACAAGAGCGGGCGGAAAAAGGTGACAGTTTGAGATCAGTAGAAATAAGCTGTACAATTAAGGTTAATAAGGACGATGTGGGGAAGCCCAGGTGACAGTCACCTTAAAGGTGACTGTCACCTGCTCGGATTTAAGGCATCGCCGCGGCGAGCAGGCATCAGTCTCCGCAAATATTCAGGAAGTTGAAACGAAATACTAGAGCGGGTGGAAAAAGGTGACAGTTTGAGATCAGTAGAAATAAGCTGTACAATTAACGTGAGCAAGGACCATGTTGGGCAGGCCTCGAAAGCCAATCCGCGGACCGCAGGATCTGGTCAATTTTCTTTGCCCCAAGGGGGATATTGCCATGTCGGTCTTTAATATGATAGCCTTATATCTTTGCGCCGGAGCAAATTTCCATCATCTTCTGCTCATACCATGCCCTGCCAGATAAGGTTTCAAGGAAGCCGTTATGGCCTCCATGGCGATGAATGATGAGATCGGTAAAGGAATTCAACTTCAGGTCATAAAAATCTTCGACCGGAATGATCGGGTCATCTTGCGCAGTGATGATCGTGGTGGGAACGGTGAGATGGGCAAGCGCATCGCCCAAGACTGAGTAACCGCGAAAATAGTCGGCTGAGCTGTCGAAGTCGCTGTAACGCTGAATCAACCCATCCGTCATCTCAGAGATAGTCTCCAGAGCGATTACATCACTGAAATCATACAAGTTCGGGAAACAGGCTTGCTTCTTCAGCAGGGAACGCAACCATTTCTTGCGAAAATATTTTCGGAGAAGCGCGTATTTATCAATTGCATAGGTAGATTTTTCCGGATCAAGCGCCGGGCTGATGCTGAAAACATGCCTCAGATTTCCGATCGGTTTTTCGGCACATTTGCGAGCAATCCGCAGCGCAAAGTTACCACCCATTGAAAACCCAACCAGATAAAAAGGAAGTTCGTTCTCATAGCTCGCAACCTGTTGAACCGCGCCAAAAACTTCATCCAATAAAACAGCATAAAACAGACCGGGATTTAGATGGTGCGTTTCGCCGTGATCCCTGTAATTCAATCGGAAAACAGAATAACCCTGATTATACAGAAATCTGCCTGTGCTCAAGATATACGCAGAATTGACGCTGCCCTCCCAGCCATGTAAGAGCATGATCAAGCCTTTGGCCTGTCGGTTGGCTTGATCAGAATAAAAACCCTGAAGCCTGACGTCATCGATTGGGTTAAGGATTATTTCACTGGCAAAATCCCGCATAGGGTTATTTCACCATTTGCGAATTTGACTGCTGGACATGAAGGTATGGGCAAAAGTGCCTCTTAGATAAATGGGCGGAGTGAAGACATTCTTCATAAGATTTGTTTACCTGCTGAAACGTGCACAATGTTTAGCTGAAATTTGGGTAGAACACAATCAAGCGCTAGATGATCACTGAAATGCGTCGATTTCCGGGAGTTTGGTGTGAGAAATCGCATGACAGGTTACGCCAATTCCGGTAATATCCATGCTCTGTTGAAATCAGGTTGAAAATGTTATAAAATGATTTTAATCTGAAAACTTTTTTGTGGAAGGGCTAGTTTTTCCATGGCAGGGAGAGCAATCCCAAATTTCGCTCAAGAAAGGAGCAGGTGTTCCTAATTCATTGCTCTGAAAAGGAATACCCAAGGCGATGTCTCAAAAAACTATCTTCGGCGGTGCCATAGCAGTTATCCTACTCGGGCTGTATGTTTACACGGTTATCATGGCCCTGCTGATAACCAGTTGCCTTAGCCAAAAAACAGAATGTAAATCCTACACCAAAGACAGTTTTACAAGCGGAATGGCGATGACCATGGCGACGGTCGGGGGGTTGGTATCGGCATTGGTTATCGCTGAATTGGCAATTACAAAACCAGGAGAGACACCGCAGGCGCGTAGTTTGGGTAAAAATCCCAGCAACCAGGCCAAAGAAATATTGAAATTCACCACCATGGCGTACCTGATGGTTTGGACTTTATTCGGACTGCTGGCGTTTATTATTGGCTTTCTACAATATCCAAACGTTCTTCAGCCGCTCACAGACATCGGTCAAGCCTGGTTAGGGCTTGCAGTTGCAGCCGCTTATTCCTATCTGGGTATCAAGCCAGAAAAATAGACCCTTGTCCATAGCCGGTTTTGCATAAAATTTGTACAGGTTCGCATTGATAAATAAAGTTTAGCACGAGAAGCTGGCGAAAAAAAGTATCTGCCGGTATAGCTCCCGCTAGAGAGAAACCAGGTCGCTGAGGTGCACTTCGCCAGAGCATTTAACGTCGTAGCCGTATTCTTTTATCGTGATCTCGTACATGGTCAATTGGCCCCACTAAACAGGCCCAGACCAACATCGGATATTCGATATGATCTTCTTGCGATAAGCAGTTTTTTCAATCACTGCGCGCAAGACCGAGCCTATGGGATAAATCCCCGGCTCATGACTCAAGCAAGTCCTTC
>CAZLJB010000631.1:0-2527 GCA_964559195.1 uncultured Anaerolinea sp.
ATAGCTTCAGGTGACTGGAGTTCAGACGTGTGCTCTTCCGATCTCATTTACGAGCGGATGGGCGTCTATACAACAATAACGCACCCCACCTCATTTTCGGACGCCGAATCCGTAAAATGTCGCCATCTTATCGGAGGATTAAATGAAATCGCTTATCCGGATTGCTTTATTCTTATTTGTCCTGGCGGCCCTGCCGCTGGCGGCTTGCGCCCCGGCCGCTGTAACCAAATCGCTGCAGAATGCCCAGGCACCCGCAGCCACCGCTGGAGCAGATCTGTATCAGGCCGCCCCGGCCGCCCCGGCCGCCGAAGCTGGCGCGCCGGCCATGCAACAATCCGCCGTAGAGCCAGCCGCAGGCGCTGGAGCAGCAAATCAGGCTAGCGGGGCCACGGCCAATACCCTGCCAGATACTGCCACCATCCAAACCGGATCGGAAGCGCCGGTCAGTGCGCAAGCCGACCGGATGATCATCAAAAACGCCGAGCTCAAACTGCTGGTACAAGACACCGACAACGCCATCGATCGTGGCATGCAGGTGGTTGGAGATTTGGGCGGTTACATTATTTCATCGCGTGTCTGGTACCAGGACTCCAACGGTCAAAACTATAAATTCGCCACCTTGAGCATCGGCGTACCAGTCAGTCAGTTTGAGACTGCCATGCGGCGCCTGCGCGGGCTGGCCATGCGGGTGCAAGATGAAAACGCATCCGGGCAGGATGTCACCAGCGAATATGTGGATTTGCAGTCACAGCTCGGGAATCTTGAAGCGACCCGCGATCGCATTCGCGGTTTCCTGACAGATGCCAAAACCGTCGAAGAATCGCTGCGCATCAACCAGGAATTGACCACCATTGAAGGACAGATCGAACAGGTCAAGGGACGCATCAATTTCCTGTCGAACCGCTCGGCTTTCTCGACCATCACAGTCAATTTTGAACCGGATATCCCGGCCCTGACACCCAGCCCGACCCCCACCCTGCAGCCAACTCCCACGCCAGAAGTCTGGAACCCGGGCGAAACCATGCATCAGGCGACCGGCACACTCACCAACATTTACCAGGGTTTTGTGGAGCTGGCCATCTGGATCTTCGTGGTCATCCTCCCACTGCTGGCGCCGCCTGCCCTCATTATTTGGGGCGTTTATAAACTGTTTACCCGCAAGAGTAAGAAATCGGAAACGGGCAAATAACCAGCGATACTCATTTTGAACTGAAAACTAAATTTTGGGGTGTTTTTCGGTTTGGAAGCTTGGCTTCCGAACCGGAAAACACCCCATTGCAATAAAACCGCGCTGAAAATTGATGCAAAAATTCCATGGGTTTGAGAGATGGGACAAAATACTCCTGTTCTGAACCTGCCCGGTTGGTATGCCAGGGCAAGATCCAGGATGGCTGTACGAAAAACAAAAAACCGCCAGAAAGCTCTGGCGGCCAAGGATAGTGAAACCATTTGCATTGTTCAATAAGGGCGCTCCAGCTGCATATTTGGAAATGGCCGAAAATGCTTATCATTCAGGGTACAGACAACAAGACCGAGTTGATAGGCGCTGGCGCCTATCAGGCAGTCTAAAAAGCCGACGCCATCACTGAGATGATATTGCCGGTACCAGTCCCAGGCAGTTGTGGATGTTGCACTCGAAACCCACAGCACAGGATACAACGCCAGGTCTTTTTCTACCTTATTCTGTTCACGTCGACTACGGCAACCGGCCACGAGTTCGGCCGCAGTAACCACCGAGATAGCCAATTCGCCTGGCACAAAACTGTCCAGCCAGTTTTTAGCAGTTTTACTACCACGTAGAAAATCGACCAGGATGGAAGTATCCACCAATCGCGAAACAGAAATATCAGGCATCCTGTCTCCTTTCTATTTTTAGACGAAGGTTTTGAGAAAAGGCAGCGGGGTCCTGAACTTCGGGTCGATCGGCCCAAATACCAAAAGAGACGTGTTTGCGCGTTGTGCTGACACGCCTGGCCGGTTGTTTTGCCTGAAATTGCAGAAACTCGATAAATTGGGCCACTTCAACCAAACCATCAGGAGGCAAAGTTTCCAGTTGGCGAAGAATAAAATCTTTTGTCATTTGTTGAGAAAGCATGGTGCATCTCCATTTACGAGGTTAGCAAATTACCGTTCCGGTCCGAACCACGAATAAATCGACAATTTCGAATCACAAACTAAAGGGTTGTCAAATACTCCAGCGATAACTGGATGCAGTTCACTTTAAAGCAAAATATTTGGATATCGGAAGCACTAAAATAATTATACACGGAAAGAAATTACCTGCAATAATCCGCCAAAAAAAGAAGCGACTTAAAGAAACAGAATACGTCTAACGTTAGTGGAATTACCAGACGGGAAGATAATTCGACTCCTGTTCCCGGTTGGTATGCCAGGGCAAGATCCAGGATGGCTGTACGAAAAACAAAAAACCGCCAGAAAGCTCTGGCGGCCAAGGATAGTGAAACCATTTGCATTGTTCACATTAGTAATACGGCCTTGCATACCGGCAAGGATGCTTAGTCGGCAG
>CAZLJB010000632.1:0-2527 GCA_964559195.1 uncultured Anaerolinea sp.
GATATAAAATATTAAATTGATCCAAAGCCGTGGAAACCATTTCCGCTATTTTATCAGGTCGTTTATTGAGGTCAAATGATATTATTTTTTTAGAAAAAAACAATTCGAGTTTACAGATTTGATCTTCGATTGAAATTTTGGCCTGTTCAAATTCTGTTGATTCGAGACTTGGATATACCGAACTTAAATCCCAACGGGGAACAGTGTTCATAAAGAGAACGGTCTCCTTTGCTTGGCTTACGAAATTGGTTATCGTAGAATATTCTGATTGTTTATTGCCCAGGTACGGCCAATTTAGCGGAGGTTATAAAGCCCAAGCCAGTAGTTGTCCAATTATCGCTATAATAATACCCAGGTGAAGCGCCAAGTTGGTTTGTGAAAAGAAAGATGTAGGGTAGATATTAACCAGGATCAAGTTAATGAACACCAAACAAAGCCCAAGAATAGGCAGTAAACCTTTTCGCGTAGCGATAAAATTGGACGCCCGATCTAGAAGTTGAGAAAACCAGGAAATCATTCCGGATTGTCCTCCGTTTCGACAGGTGGGTGGTTCGCCTGCCACTCGTTAAACTGAGCAGCTAACCGACCCGGGATTTTGCCGTGGATCATCACGCCACCACGAGTGTGCTCAATCCGTTCTATTTGTCCGGCTTCGTGAAACAAGGAGATTAATTGACCTTGTTGGTAGGGCAAGAAGACCTTAATTGGCGCAAAAGTTTCATACAATTCTTCCTTGATTTTTTGTACAAGCCCTGGAATTCCAGTTCCCTTGCTGGCTGAAATTGCCAGAGATTGCGAATATTGGTTAAGTAATTGTTGAGAAATTTCTGGAATGCTTAGCCTATCAATTTTATTTAGCGCGGTAATGACAGGGATGTGTTCGGCACCGATTTTTTTAAGCGTCGCCAGTACTGATTCGTATTGAGCCAGCGCGTTCGGGTGGGAGATATCTACTACGTGTAAAAGCAATTCCGATTCAGTAATTTCTTCAAGAGTTGCATGAAAGGCTTCGATCAAAGTGGTGGGTAATTTTTGAATAAATCCAACTGTATCTGTAAACAGGCCATTGTAGCCACCCGGAAGTTCAACTTTCCTGGTGGTAGGATCGAGGGTAGCGAAAAGCTGATTTGCAGTATACACATCTGAGTTGGCCAGACGGTTTAACAAAGTTGATTTTCCAGAATTCGTGTAGCCAACAAGCGCAACTGTCGGTATTTTTGATCGCTTACGCTGAGCTCGGTAACGCTGTCGATGTTCGCTAACCTTAATCAGCTCGCGCTTTAGATGAGCGATTTTTGTACGAATTTGTCGGCGGTCAACTTCCAGTTGCGTTTCACCTGGGCCACGCAAACCAACCCCACCGACCCCTCCGGAACGACCACCACCGCCTCCGCCTTGCCTGGCTAGATGGGTCCATTGGCGGGTCAGGCGTGGTAAATAATATTGGTATTGAGCCAATTCAACTTGCAGAATACCTTCGGCAGTGTGGGCGTGTTGAGCAAAAATATCCAGAATCAAACTGGTGCGATCCATTATTCGGACGTTGGGGGCGAGCAGTTCTTCCAATTCGCGTTGGTGGCGGGGATTTAGTTCGTTATCAAAAACGACGACAGTTGCCAAGGTTTCTTCACACAGACTTTTTAATTCTTCAACTTTCCCGGATCCGATATAGGTCTGTGGATGGGGGCGATCCATTTTTTGAGTGAGTTCGCCGACAATGTCCAATCCGGCGGTGTCTGCCAGGAGGGTCAGCTCAGTCAGGGAGTCTTCAAGCGATAAAGGATTTTTTTCGTTGAAAATTTCAGCACCAACAAGGAAGGTGCGTTCACGAGGGGCTACGGTCGGTTCAGTTGTTCGTTTTGGCATTTTCTTTTTCTTTTGAATAAAGGATTTTGGAGATTTTAATGATATCACAAACAAATAATCAGATCTTGATTTTTAGTTTTTGATAAGTTCACCTAATCGTGGTTCTGTGCAACCGTTTTCCTGCGCGTGAATGGAAAAATCCCTGGAAGGTTTTTATGAGAAAAGTATGGTGCGCAATTTACGGAGCCAAGGTCAGCGAGTAATTTGATTATCCAAGTTAGATAGCTGGTCATGAATACTCAATGAGAAGGGCAATTGTTTAATTTCAGGCAGTTTCCAAATTGGTGAATCCAGGCCAAGATGGTTTCGCCAATTATTTTAAGGCTGGTTGACGAAACTTTTTCTGGTAAATCCTGTGTAGTATGCCAATATTGATAATCTAGATCGATAATATCGACTGCCGGAAAATTCTTTTCTAAAAATGGGATATGATCATCGAGGATGCTATATTTGTATTCAGGAATAAATGTGTCGCTGTAACCCAGGTCTCTGGCAGTATTCCAAATTTGATCGGTTATCTCGGGATTGGAATATTTTTCTTTGTAGATATTCAGATTTGAATCTCCGATCATGTCCAATATTACGACTGCTTTTGGTTGAAAAGTGATCTGTTTGGCAAAGGCTCGTGAACCTTGTATCCAATCCCAACCGGGGATGCGGC
>CAZLJB010000633.1:0-2526 GCA_964559195.1 uncultured Anaerolinea sp.
CCCAGGATTCAGCCGAAGCCGCCCGCTATTCACGCGACGGTGCCAAAACTGTGCGCGAGACCATCGCCGGCATGGAAGCCATACGCAGCAAGGTCAACTTCTCGGCCAGCAAAGTGGAAGAAATGGGTGCGCGCTCAGGCGAGATTGGCGCGATTGTGGAAACCATCGAAGATATCGCCAGCCAGACCAACCTGCTGGCACTCAATGCGGCCATCGAAGCCGCGCGGGCCGGTGAACAGGGCAAGGGCTTTGCCGTGGTGGCAGATGAAGTCCGCAAACTGGCCGAGCGTTCCAGCCTGGCCACCCGCGAAATCGGTGGCCTGATCAAGGGCATTCAAAAGACGGTCAGCCAGGCCGTGACGGCCATGCAAGAATCGGCTCATGAGGTTGAATCTGGTGTGCAGCGCGCCCACTCGGCCGGGGAAGCACTCAACAACATCCTGGGCGCGGCCGAATCCGTCTACAAGCAAGCTGAAGAGGCGGGCAGCGCAGCTGCCCGGGTCAGTACGGCAGCCGACGAACTGGTGGATGCAGTTGCCTCCGTATCGGCCGTCATCGAACAGAATAACGCCGCCACGACACAGATGGGCTCCCATTCATCTGAGCTGACGCTCTCGATCGAAAACATTGCCAGCGTTAGCGAGGAAAACAGTGCGGCAGTGGAGCAAGTTGCAGCCTCCACCGAGCAAGTCTCGGGCCAGGTCCATGATGTTTCGGTCTCAGCCGCCGGCATGACAAAGCTGGCTCACAGCCTGCAGCAGGTAATCCAGAAGTTCAAGCTGTAAGCAAAACCCAGCCGCTCGTGCACGGGCGGCTGGAGGATGGTTTTTAAAAGGAGATTGGATGGAACAACAACTGGTGGTTTTTGACCTGGCCGATGAAGCATACGCGATCAATATCTCGACCGTTGAGAGTATTATAAAAATGCAGACCATCACCCTGCTGCCCCAGAGCAAGCCTTATATCAAGGGCGTCATCAACCTGCGCGGAGCTGTGCTGCCGGTCATCGACCTGCGCATCCGTTTTGGGTTGGAGGCCGGGCAGGTCACCCGCCAGACCCGCATCATGGTGGTCGGCATGAACAAACTCAAGGTGGGTGTGGTGGTGGATTCTGTCTCGGAGGTACTCAGAATACCAGACGATGTGATCGAGCCGCTGCCCCCGACCGTCAGTGCGGCCAATTCGACTTTTTTAAAGGCCATCATTAACTTTGAAAAGCGCCTGATCATCTTGCTGGATCTGGCCCGCATCCTGGATATCGAGGAACAGCAGTCGTTAGCCAGCCTGACGGCCAAAGCAGCCTGAGCCTGGCCTGGGCAATGATTTTTTGGGGGTGCGGTGCAACCCAATAACGCTGCATGCCATCAGGAGGATAGCAACGCCTGGAAGCGATCCACCAGCTGTTTGGCCTGTGCCTCGCTGCCTTGCGGAACACAAACCCGCAGCGGGGCCGTGTTGTATGCTGTCTCTAGATTCTTGGCCGAATTTAAACGGTGGGTATAGGAACTGGTCATCACATAAAACAACAGGGTCTGGGGCAGGTTATCACTCTCCAGTTGGACATCGGCCAGATAGGTAAATGAGGAAAACCTGCCTGGCTGGTAGACACCCTGCTGCCCGATATGGACTTCCAGAACCCCTGGCCCGGGATAGGTATAGGCTTTGCCCCGTCCGGAATCTTGCAGAACAAGCCCGATGCCCAACAGAAAAACAAAACCGCCGGTCAGCAGAGCCAACCCAGCGGAACGCGACAAAAGCCCCATCAACACGCCAATCACCAACCCGGTAATAATTGCAAAAATAAACGAGAAACGCATATCCTGACGGGTACGGGTAGTTTCATGCTGGGAAAATTGCTGCACGTCCGCGTCGGTATAGTTCCAATGCGCCCAGAAATCGCCTGCCAGCATTTGGCGCAGCTGGCCCGCCTCTTTACGGCTGAGGTAGACCCCGACCGCCGCAAAGAAGACCATTGTAAACAATAGGCCGGCGACGATGCACAACCCCATGATTTTTCCTGCTCCGCCAAAGAGCCAGACCAGCGGGACAGCTATCAATGACAGTACCAGTAATACCAGGGCTGCGACTGCCATGCCGCGCGTGCTGGTTGGCAGGTCGAGCCCAAGGGCTTTTTTCAATGCATCCATTTTCCACATCCTTCGGCGAACCTTCGCCAACAAATACCGATAATAATTTCTTCCGAATGAACCGGGTGGGCTGTGCTTTATTATAAGGCAGGCCACCTGGCAAAGGTCTGAATCCCCGGCCCCGGCAGGTATTCTCACCTTGAATGTTTTTGTAGATAATTGTATTGGTCAACGATAGGTTAGACAAAGTAGCCGCTTCGATTTGTCATTGCGACATCGTCCAGAGTCACTTACTGGAGGCGTACTTTGCCGCGGCAATCTCCAGGCCGGCGAGGAAGATTGCCGCGTCACGGAAGTGCAAAGGCCGTTCCTCGCACATCGTCCATTGTTTCACCCCGGGTGAACTTCCCGGGGCATCTCTTACTGGAATGACAGGGAA
>CAZLJB010000634.1:0-2518 GCA_964559195.1 uncultured Anaerolinea sp.
AACCAGTGTTATTGGCTGTGGGAAGATTAGTTGAGCAAAAGGATTTTGGAACCCTGATTCGAGCTTTTTATAAAATCCAATCTGAACTCCCAAGTAAGCTTATTATCCTGGGTGATGGGCCAGAACGTCAAAATCTCAACAAAATTGTTCAAGAACTCGATCTTTCAAGCAGAGTGGATCTACCCGGGTTTTTTCCAAACCCATATTCTTTTATGGCAGCTGCTGATTTATTCGTAATGTCCTCTATATTTGAAGGTTTGCCAACAGTGCTGATCGAGGCAATGGCCTGTGGAATACCTGTAGTTGCAACCAATTGCATCAGCGGTCCAGAAGAAATTCTGGAAGGTGGGAAATATGGTTCTTTAGTTCCAGTAAAGGATGTAGATGCACTTGCACAAGCAATTCTTGATGGTTTAAGAAATCCAATGGGAAAAAAAATTATCCAGGCACGGTCTAAAATATTTTCGGCTGAAAAAGCTGCCGATGCATACATATCTTTAATTGATTCTGTAACCGAAAGAGAATGAAACCAATTCGCATCCTACACTTGATAACCGGGCTGAATACAGGGGGCGCAGAAATAGCACTTCTACGCCTGTTGGAAGGCTTGGATCGGAACATTTTTGACTCACAGGTAGTCTGTATCATTCCGACTGGTGTTATTGGAGAAAAAATTCAGGATCTCGGAATTCCGGTAAATTCACTCGAAATGTCACCCGGGAAACCTACTTTAAGGGGGCTTTTACGTCTTATTGAATTACTAAATAATTTCCAACCGGATATTCTTCAAACCTGGCTCTACCACGCTGATTTATTGGGCCTTTTCGCAGCCATGTTCACACGAACGCAGTCGGTTATATGGAATATCCGTAGCGCGGAAATGGATTTTTCCCAGTACAACATACTATCCGGCTTGGTTATGCGTTTATGCGCGGCGTTTTCTTTCCTGCCAACTGCTATTATCGTTAACTCACAAGCTGGTAAAACAATTCACACCCTGCTTGGATACCATCCCAGGAAATGGATAATGATCCCTAATGGGATTGATACATCTCAATTTGGGACATTTTATAAATTGGGATCAAAAAAACGGTTAGAATGGAATATCAATTCTGAAGAGGTAGTCGTTGGGCATGTAGCTCGAATTGATCCACAAAAAGATCACGATACTTTATTAAGAGCAGCCGCGAAAGTTAATATTCAAAATCCAAAAGTCCATTTTGTATGTATTGGAGAAGGACCAGTCCACTATTGGGATGAGAAAAAAAAACTTGCGCTTCAACTTGGACTGACAAATTTGCTATGGGTTGGCCGCCAAACTGATATGCCGTCAATTTATAATGCTTTTGACATGCTGGTATCATCTTCCAAAGGGGAAGCCTTCCCAAATGTGGTCGCCGAGGCCATGGCCTGTGGAATTCCCTGTATTGTGACTGATACTGGCGATTCGGAATTATTAGTTGGAGAAACTGGTATAACCGTACAGCGAAGTAACCCGGATGCCTTAGCCAATGCAATCATCAGTTTGGCAGGAAATTCAAAATCTTATCGTAACGAAATGGGAATAAAAGCACGTCAACGAATTATTGATAATTTCAATTTAACAAAAATGATACAAGGCTATTCAGATCTCTACCAAAATATTATCAAATCCAAAAAACATTATGAAGAATCTCGCTAACATTTTTTCGAAATTTTGGTTTTTATTTGCCTTTGGGTTTTACTTTTTACTATTAAAAATTCCACTACCTAAACAATTAAAAATAAATGGCGTTCAGATAATCGATGAACTAATTTTACTAATCGCTTTCGTCATTATTTATTTTTCCTTTAAGCGGAATGGCATTTTCGGGAAAATTGTAACTCTTTTTCTGGTTTTAGCGGTTTTTACTCTACCGTTATTGCGAATATGGGAAACTGCCGAAAGCAACTACAACCTAATATTAGGTTTAATTCCCTGGTCAGACGCAATGGGTTATTACTCCGACGCGATCACTTTGTCACAGGGCGGTTTTTTGGGCGGATTCTCAGGTACTCGGCCGCTTTTTGCAAGTTTATTGTCCGTCTTGCTAAGATTAAATAGCGGCTATATTCAAAATATTCAAATAATCCTATCCCTTACGACCGGACTTGCAGTTTTTCTATTCGCAACTGAAATTTTCGACTCCTACGGAGCTTTTATTGCATCAGCAATGATAGTACTTTTACAAATTTATTATCGACAATTTGCTGGAGCGCTCATGACCGAACAATTAGGGCTACCCCTTGGGATGATTGGGTTTTCTAACCTTAATTATGCGGTACGCACAAAAAACAAGAAATTCTTTTGCTTTGGGTTATTTTTTACCAGCATGGCATTACTTGCCCGGGCTGGGGCATTTTTTATCCTGCCTGCGATCTTATTAGTTGGTTATTATCTATTCAGAGAAAAGAACATATTTTTATCGAAATTTAATTTTATTATGATTTCCGTTTTGCTATTTGCTTTCAGTGCCAACTTTGCATTGGGGAAATTGGT
>CAZLJB010000635.1:0-2514 GCA_964559195.1 uncultured Anaerolinea sp.
GCGAGCTGCAGGCCGGGGCGCGGCTGCCGGTCGAACGCTTCGGCCCGGCCTTCAGCGGGCGTGTCATCCTGCTGCGCAAATAATCTCGTAACTGCTCACTGGGTCTTTTCCCAGATAGAAAACATCCAAAAAAGAAAAGAAGAGGTTTTTTTATGGTGTTTTCACGGGAAGAAGCCCCATGAAAACACCATATAGCGGGAAAACCATCGATATTTGTTCGTCCAATCGGCAAAATCAGGATGATTTTGTTCCAAACCAACCAGCGCTTAAGTAGTTACATAATTTTTTATGGGGGCGAAGCAACAGCCAGGCGGCCAGCACATCCTGCAGGATGCGGTTCTGGGCATATTCAGAGAGCAGCGGCTGCTCGGTGAATTTGCCAAAGGCGATCCCGGCCAGCTTCTGCAGGTCGCCCGAAAGCCACAGGTGGGTCAGCAGGCGGTCGATGGAATAAACCGGCTCGCTGACGTCCTCCAGGAACAGGATGGCACCTGTCAGATCAGGTAAATAGGGCATACCGACCAGGTGCGAGACCAGGCTCAGGTTGCCACCCAGCAAGCGTCCCTGCACCCTGCCAGCCGCGACGCTCCGTAGCCTCCACGCCCGCAAAAATTGCATCGACACTCTCATCCGCAAAAAGAGCATTCAGGTCAGAGGCGCGGGCAGAATCATCGCCGGCCAGGTAACCCGTGCGATCAAAGAGATGCCGCGCCGGGCGAACGTGGAGGCCAAGTGATTCAAGCATGTCGATGGCAAAGCGCACACCCTCAGGCTCATTGGGAGGGCTGGAAGGCAGCGCAATCCCGGTGGTCTGACCAGGAGCCAGCCGCACGGGCCGGATCAATGGTTGGGGAATTGGATCTGAACGAGTAAACATAATGTTTTACTTTCAATACAAGTTTAACATGAAGCATGTCAGTGGTGTCAAAATTACTGCCAGTCTTGTGCTGGCAATGGTTGTCAGCAGGTTTTTCTTGGGCACACCAGGTAAGTTTTGCTTGTGTAAGCCGCCCTGGGCGATAGCCGCGGGTTTTAACCCGTGGCAGTTTGCCAGCCAGATAGCGCCTGACAACCAGAAATTGCTTGTTAGTTTTCAACTGGCATGGTATTAATGGACAAATAAATTGTGAAATCGAGAAAAAACAGCGAGGACCGGCCTTGAAATATCCTTCGGCAGTTATCACCTTATTGGTAAGCTTTTTAATCAGCACTTGCACTTCTGCAAGCCTGGAGCGCTCCACGCTTGCACCTCAAACCTACCAACTTGATCGCAATCAGGTGCTGCAGATTGAAGTGAACACCGGTAATGTGCTGATCATCGGTACTCAACAAGACTCGCTTGAAGTGCGCGGCAGCCTGACCAATGATAGCGCGTTGGTTTACAAGGTCGAACAATCCAGCGCCGGGCTTCACATCCTGGCACAACTTCCAAAACGTATTTTCCCCTTGCCAGCTCCCGATCCCATTGATCTTGAGATCCGCATCCCGGCCGGTTACCGGGTAGAATTTGACACCCAGGAAGCCAATTTAATCGTTAAGGATTTCCGCGGGGATTTGCAGGTGTCATCCGTGGCGGGTAATGTGCAGGTGGACGGGTTAAACGGATCCGCAGTTATAAAAGCCAACCGGGGTGAAGTGTTGCTTAAAAACAGCCAGGGGAAACTGAGTGTGCTCGGAAACTACGGGTTTCTGTCGATGCTGGCTGTACATGGCCAGATAAACGCCTCCACCATTATGGGTTCAGTCAGCTACAACGGTATGCCCCAGCTTGGCGATACGATCCATCTTGAAACAGATCATGGTCCCGTACAAATTATCCTGACAGACCAGCCCAACCTGCTGGTGGATATTCATTCCACCAGCGGGGAAGTCGTGTGTATGTTCACAGCGCTTGAGCGCGATCCACGCCAATGCCGGGGCATGCTCGGCGCTGGTGACGGACGGCTGGATGTACGCACCGTCAGCGGGAATATTATTTTTCAGCCAGCCCCTTAAATTAACGCTGTGGGATTGCCGTGATAGACCAGCCCGTCTGGCGGCGCGCTGGTAGGCGAAATTAATTTCGTCTTACGCCTGGGCAGCCACCACTCTCATTCCTAAAGAGCCCTTAATTTAAGAAAACGCCCGGCGTATATTGGCGGCCCGTAACAGCGCTATGCGATGATTAAAGTGCCGAAATAAACTATCAGCGCCAGCGCGTTCGGCGCGCCTTACAACCTGGTCATACAGGCAAAATTGACGGCCCGTAATGCTGCGCTGATGTGTGTCATAATCAGGCCGGCCAGATTTCCTGGATGCGCTCAAAAACCGCCCTGGCTGCGGCGCCCGGATCAGGCTGGGCGGTGATACCGCGACCAATCACGATCCCATATAACGGCACGCCTTTCAGCAGCGCCAGAACATTCAGGGTTACGCCTCCAGCGATAGCCACATCCAGGCCCATTTCGCACAGGTTACGGAGCTCCTGAACGACGTGTTCGTCCCACAGCACGCCCTCGTTCAGTTCTTCATCGA
>CAZLJB010000636.1:0-2514 GCA_964559195.1 uncultured Anaerolinea sp.
AAAAGCGGGGGAGAAGCCTCCAAGAAAGAACATTTTTGTGGTTTTTTTGCCGGTGAAACCGGCAAAAAACCCACATCTTAATTTCTTCTCCCTCCCTTCCATGGGTGGCCCTATTCTCCTGGTTTCAGCAATTAAGGATCATCCCGCCAATGGTAGGTTAAATCCAATGTCTCAGATTTCATGACCGGCAGCGACATGGTCCTCAACGACGGGGGCTGGTCCTGGCAATAAAAATGCCGTTCAAAAAGGCCCAGCCTTTTTGAACGGCATTTCATTCATCAATCCGGTCTAACGGTCGGAACGCACGGGGATCGCCTGAGTGTAGGCGTCCTGGTTGGGCGAGTTGACGCCCGGGCTGCCGCGGAAGTCCGTCCAGCAGGGATGAAAGACGCCGTCAGAGCCCAGCGCCACGGCGGTATAATCGCCGATGAACACGCCCTGCAGAATTTTGCCGGTCACCGCGCCGATCGAGACGAACTGGATTGCGGGGTCGGAGGTCCGGGTGCTGATGCGCGCCACCTGGTTGCGAACAACAGCCTCAATGCTGTTCCCCGAAACGCTCGCATAATCCAGCCCGGTGCCATTGGGGTCATAATTGCGAGTGTAGAACGTAACCGCAATCTTGCCATGGTCGGCCGCTACAGCCGGGAAGACCTCGTCCGCCGCAGTGCCCAACTGGCGGATCGGGCTCCAATTCTGGCCATTGTTGGAGGTCACCAAGAACACATCCCCGTTGGTTTTGACCGAGTTTCCGATGCTGTCGTACTGCCCGTTGCGGTCATCCGCCCAGGTGATAAACATGCGCCCGTTGGACTGGTCAATCGCAAACTGAGGGAAGCTGTTGATGCGGAAGTTCTCGCCGCTCAGCGTACTGCGGCCGGTATCCGGGTTATAGGGGAAATCATAATTCGCCGAGATTTCGGTATTCCTGAAGCTCTGGCCGCCATTGGTTGATTTGGCCAAAATCACTGCGTCGTGATCGCTGGGCTGGTCGCAGTTAAGTGTCTGGCATACTGCCGATTCGTAGGCGATATACAGATTGCCTTCCTGGTCGACCTGCGGAATGGAGCCCTGGCTGTAAGGGGTGATCCCGTTCGGCTGCAGACCGGGATTAACGGTCACAAACGGTGACCAGGTCTGGCCGTGATCGTTCGAGGAGGACACGACGATGGGATCATCAAACAATCCAAAGCGAGTCCAGGAGACATATACCGTGCCGGAGTGCTGGTCGACCGTGATCCACTCTTTATCATTGAAGTAATCGGTTGGGAGCGGGCTGCCGCTGCTGTCCGCTCCGTCCAGCTGGACAATCGCGGGCGCGCCCCAGCTCCGCCCGCCGTTGCGCGAGGCATTGACCGTGATGGCGCTGCCGCCGTTCAAGCGGCTGAAGACGATGTTGGCGTAATAGACATAGTTGTCCGGTCCAAAAGCAATGGCGGGATCGCCGGCCGAATCCATGTCGGACAGCGCGCCGGTTGCCCCGGTCTGCAAGGTCAGGCCAGGCAGGGCCTGGTTAGTCCAGGTCTTGCCGCCGTCAAAGGTCGTGTACGCGAAACCGGCCCCATCATTGCGGCCTTCGCGCGTGTTGAACAAGCGGTAATCGTTGGTCCCCGAAACCAGATTCCGCGGGTTTTCGGGGTTAACCGCGATCGCGGTTTCGTTCTGGGCGGTGTTGCAGCCCAGCTGAGTCCCGGCGGCGACTACCCCATCGCTGGAAATCATGTCCACGTTGGGCTGAATCTTACCGTAGAGGTTGGTTTGGCCGATATAGGACTGGCACAGCGCCGAAAGTGATGGGTCGAGTGAGATGAGCGTGGCATCATCGCCTGCATCGCTGATGCGGGTCACGCTCTTTCCAACCGCGCTGGGCCGCTGCCCGTGGCTGGGCTGGATTGCTTTCATTAAAGGACGGGAAGGCGGCAGGCTGGCCTTGGCCGCAGCAGGCAGGATGCCCACCGCGAGTAAAACAAACAAAACGGACGCACTGATCAACCAACGCATGACTTTCATAGGTTCTCCCTCGGTAGAAATAGTGTGGAATTGAACATATCACCTTACTATCGTGACATATTAATATTATACCATTAAGGTACAATTTGTCTTAAAATTAAGCAGAAATTCAGCAATTCTCAGTATGAAATTTAGGCCTTATGAAAAGCTAAAAACAGGTTTTTGAACTCACTTTTGACAGAGTTGCTGCCTTTTTGCCTGTGTTTTGGCCCCCTCCCAACCTCCCCCAAATTCCAAAGTGCGGAATTTAGGGGAGGAGTCGACCAGATGGGTCGAAAATAGCGAGATTTGTGGATTATAGCAAGCCCCTTCCCCCAAATCGGGTTTTGATTTGGGGCTGTTTCGCCCAGGTGCTTTTCCTGGGAAGGTTGGCTGTTTCGCCCCGGTGCTTTTCCGGGGAAGGGGGCCGGTCTTGGCTTTCTGCGAAAACCATAATGAGAACTGCTGTCATTTTCTTGACTCGCTTTACTTTCAAAGAAAACTGAGTAAAATTAACTATCTGCA
>CAZLJB010000637.1:0-2511 GCA_964559195.1 uncultured Anaerolinea sp.
TGCGCATCAAATCCAGGATTTGAGCCTGAATTGTGACATCCAGGGCGGTGGTGGGCTCGTCTGCGATCAGCAAATCCGGGACACAAGCCAGAGCCATGGCAATCATCACCCGCTGGGCTTGCCCACCCGAAAGCTCATGCGGATAAGCCTCTGCGCGTCGTTCAGGGTCCGGGATACCGACCATTTTGAGCAATTCAACTGCCCGGGCGCGTCCTTTTTCCTTATTCATGCCCTGATGAATACTGAGCACTTCGGCAATCTGGTCGCCCACTTTGAAGACCGGGTTGAGAGCTGTTTGAGGCTGCTGGAAAATCATTGAAACACGATTTCCGCGCACCTTGATCATCTCTTCTTCGCTGGCTTTAACCAGATCCTTACCTTCAAAGAAGATTTCGCCAGAAACAATTTTCCCTGGCGGGCTGATGAGACGCATGATGGACAGGGAAGTGACACTTTTGCCACAACCTGATTCGCCGACCAATCCCATCACTTCGCCTGGATTAACATAGAAATCCACACCATCAACAGCTTTTACAACGCCATCTTCGGTATAGAAATATGTCTTTAAGCTTTTAACTTCCAGAAGTGGTTGTTTGGATTTCTGTTCTGTCACCTGAAGACTCCCGTCAGTTGGAATGGCTCATATTATACTGGACTTTTGAATGGCTGAACGGGTTGCCGGAATTTCGCTTTAAGGCACCTCCGGCAGCCAGCAGTATTAACTTTTACAATGTCAGAGTAAAATCCAACTGCTTTATATCTCCACTGACGAGTCAGTCCTGCCTGGGTGAGAATTTTCGCTTGCTTCGCGGCAAAATCGAGATGGCAACAGGCCCGAAAACTGAGCCCATCAACGATCGCGGGAACTCCGTACTTCGATCGCCACCTGGGCCGCGCCAATCAAACCCAGAAAGAGACCGAGCACCGAGACAATAAAGGAAAAGAAATTTAAGAAAAGTGTGGACTCGAGCAGCTTGATCACCATTAATAAGGGCAACAAAAAACCCAGTAAAACCAGCACAAACCCAATAATGATGATAACGCGTGGGCTGATACGGATCATTTGTGAATCCAGCAGGATACCTGGTGAGCAGGTTCAATTTCCTGTTCAACCGGCATAGTCACATCGCACTCACCTTTGATGATGCGGGAACAACGTGGATGAAAACGACAACCAGCGGGTGGGTTTACCAGGCTGGGCGGTTCTCCGGGAGGCACTTCCTTAAAAGTCCTGGCATTTTTTGCATCCGGATCTGATGTTCCCAATAACAAGGCGTGCGTATATGGGTGCCCGGCATTTTGAAGTAAATTTTGAGTGTTTCATGCCCTATTAAGTGTTGAGTTTTTGGGGTTTAAATCATTCGCCTCCTTAAATTTTGAACTAAAACGACATTTTTTACTTGGAAATGGAACTTAATCGTAAAAATATAGCATATCGATATCGATCGGTCAAGAAATAAAAATACTGTAAGGAAGGTTACAAAACTTATTACTTTCCTGACAGTATTTAGAAATTTCTCAAAATCCGGATTATCCACCGCAGGATGGGCCGTATTCCAATTCTTCAATATTCCACAGGTCATTCACGGCAAAGGTATCCAATGTAAAATTGCACATATCCTTACGCGTAGCAGCAGCTTTGATGCGCATATAGAGCGGGACAGACGGTAAATCATTGGCGAAGATGGTCTGCAACTGGGCATAAGCATCCTTGTATGACTGGCTGGCGGGAACACTATTCTGAGCCTTGCGACACAACGCGTCGTAATCCGCATTGGAATACCCGCTGATATTGACCCCCAACCATTTATTTTCCTTTGTGGGCACCTGGTTGGACATAAACCACGAACAAGGGGGTTCGGTACCAACGCTACCAATGGCATATTCAGCCAGGTCATATTTTCGACCAAATAAGATCCCATCCGGACCCGGCGCATAAAGTTCATCCTGGCTATAATATTTTAGATTAACCCCCACGCCACACTGCGCCAGGGATTGCGCCAGGATTTCGCTAACCTGACGGCGCTGTAGTGCTGATGTAGTCACATAATTCAAGAACAAAGGAGTGCCATTCGTGACACCCTTCACCCCCTGAGCAATCCGCGGAGTAGCCGGGTTGTTATCAGAATCCACCCAGCCTGCCTCTACCAACAGCCTGACCCCGGCATTATTATCAAAAGCATATTTGGGAGCATCGGGATTAAATAAAGGATGCTCCGGTGAAATAAAAGTATCCGGGACTTTTGAAATCCCTCCGAGCACCGTTGTAATGACTTTTTGACGATCCAGACAGGAAGCAATTCCCTGGCGGGTACGCACGTCACCCAAAATATCCTGTCGATCTCCAAAACCAGGAGTGTACCCATCATCATAAGAGGCAGGTTTAATCCCAAAGTCCAGGCGCTCAATCAATGGGGTAGTTGCTGTAACAAGTTTTACCTGGTCACTGCGCTGAAGTTCGGTCAGCAGATTGATCTCGCCTTCCAGACGCAGGCTGGTATCCAATATGTC
>CAZLJB010000638.1:0-2511 GCA_964559195.1 uncultured Anaerolinea sp.
AGACAGGGCCAGGTGGGCCACCAGCCCGACCAGTAACCAGCGCACAGAAAACTTCAGGTCTGCCTCGTCCTGGTTCATCCAGACCGCCGCCGCGAAAAATGCCAGGCCGATCAGCAGGGTGACGCCGGCCCGCAGGGCGCGGTCAGCATAGTTCACCCCGCGCAGTTCCAGTGGTGCCAGCGTGCTGCCGAAAGCCGTGGCAGCCAGCGCCACCAGTAAAAATGCCAGCAGGATGGTCAGGCTGCCTGGCCAGGGGCGGGTGATTTCACCGCGCTTGATTCGAAACAATAAGAGCGGGATTAACAGTACCAGCGGGTAGAGCGCCAATGGGCGGACATAGGTTCCTGCGCCCATAAAGGGCATAAAGCGAAAACTGGTGACCGGCAGCGTGACCAGTACCAGGGCCCACAGGATGCGTGAAATGGAGGCGGGTGTCAGATTAGGCACGTTCGGGATTTCCGGGCTGGGGTGGTTCGGATGCCATGAAAAGGATCAACAGGCCAGTCAGCGCCAGAAAAATAGCTGCACCGGCCAACCCATAAGTTCCCAGGCTGTTTTTGCGGGTGACCGGAATTTTTTGTGCCTGCGCCAGTGAAACCTGTATTTCAGGCGTTATGGCCATTGACTTAGCTTCCAGGGTCTGGATCTCAGCCTGGATGGCCTGGTCTGCCGGGTGGTTTACGAGTGCCTGGCGGGCCGCATCCAGTGCAACCGCTGTCTGGATGCCCTGCTGGAGTTGGGTGGTAAAAGCCTGGGCCCAGGCGGTCGCCAATCCGGCGGCTACTTCCGCGGAAGGGTCGCTAGCATAGAAATGCCAGCCCCCGTCCTGTGGTTGGCTGAGTTCCAGCTTGCCGCCTGTGGAGCGCAGCTCAGGGATGGACAGGCCGCTTTTTTGGGCAACCTCTTGCAGGGTGGTGTCGGCCCAGGCTAATTCCTGTACTTTCCGGCTTTCGCGTTCCAGGTAATAGAACAGCTCATTATCAGGTTTATTTGGCCAGGCCTTTTCCATGTTGAAGCTGACCACGACTGTGGCGCGGGCGCGGTATTCAGGTGGTTTGATGAAGTAAAACGCTGTGCCGGCCAGGCCGCCAATCAGCGCGCCGAGTACCCAAAAACGCCAGGCGCGCAGCAAACGGATGAGATCATTGGAAGAAGGGGGAGTGAGCAAGGTTTTCATCCGTTTAGTGGTTTCCTGAGTTTGAGCCTGGGTTGGAACGTATTTGTTGTTTGCGAAGCCTGTTTAGCAGCGGCGCGACCAGTTTGCGAACATAATATTTTGCCACGATTTGCGAAAAAAAGGAACCGCCATCCCGGTAATGGACTTTGAGCATTTCGGGCCAGCAGCGGTCGTCAGCCAGGATGGTTTTGCCGCTGTTGTGCAGGCGGAAGTTGGCCCAGGTCTGTCCCGGCAGATAGGCAAGGGGTGCAAGTTTTGCCAGGCGCACCCACAGGTCATAGTCCATGGCAAAATAAAAATCGGGGTCAAGCGGGCCGGCTTGCCGCCATAAATCCGCCCTGAAAAAAGCGGACTGTTGTGGAATGTGGACGTAGCCCTGGCGCAAACGGCGGTAGTCGGTCTGGGCGGCTGGGAATCGCCCGATCTTTTGCCCATCCTGGTCGATGAAGTTTGCATCGGCATAGACCAGGCCAACTTGGGGATGATCGATCAGGTAGCGGGCCGCTGAGGCTAGTGCGCCGGGCTGATAGGTGTCATCTGAGTTGATCCAGGCCAGAATGTCGCCTTTGGCTTGCGCAAAGCCTTTGTTAAGGGCATCTGTCTGGCCGTCATCTTTTTCCGAGATCCAGCTTGCCAGCCTGTCCGCATAGCGCTGGATGATCTCGACAGATCCATCCCTAGAGCCACCATCGATAATGATGTATTCAATGGCCGGGTAATCCTGCTCCAATACCGAGCGAATGGTGGCATCTATGAAACGCGATTGGTTGAAAGAAGGGGTGACGATTGAAATAAGAGGTGTGCTCATGGCTTTGGGTGAGTCAGGTCAAAAACGAGATAGCCTTTGCCCTCGGCAAAGATAGGGTAGGTGCGGTAAACGTAATCCTTGATCTCGGGTTGCTGGTCAAATTTGCCTGATTGTGTCACCACCAGGTAACGTTTGCCGGTGGACTGCTCCTGGAATCTCTGCATCAGGTTGATCTGGCGGCCATCCAGGCTGCGTAGATCAAGATCGCTAGAATCGTACCACGAATCAACTTCCTGCCAGCCCCAGTAGGCCAGGCGGTAGCCATAGTCCTGTGAAATCGTCAGCACCGGGCCGTTGTGACCGAGTTTGTCACCCAAGGCTGCCCAGAATGGAGCATCCGGCCGCCAATCATCGCGGGCCAGTTCCACGCGCACATTCCAAATCTGGATTGCCACTACCAGCAGGATCAGGCCGGCTATCACCAGCCGGATAAAGATGCCGTTTGGGCGTGGCCCGGGTTGGCCGGAAATACGCAGCCGGGTGACAGTTTCAAAAAGAGTTTCTGCCAGCGGTGCCAGCGAGATGG
>CAZLJB010000639.1:0-2509 GCA_964559195.1 uncultured Anaerolinea sp.
GCTGTTACGGTTGTGCCTGAGCCGGGAGCTTCTTTCAGAACGGAGCGCTGGGCTTCCATGATGGCTGCCTGGAGGATTTCTTGCATGGATTCTTCGACAGGCTGGCTGGGCAGCGTGAATAATGAATTATGAAATTTCTTCATTACATAGCCTGAAATGCTGCGGATGGCCGTGTTGCTGGCTACTTCACCATATTGGTGCCCGCCCATACCATCTGCGACAATGAATAAACCGAATGGCAGATTGCCACTGTTTCCTGCAATGGTAGTGGCCAGGGTAAATAAACAATCCTCATTTAATTCACGTTGCTGGCCAACTGATTGCCCACTTGCAACCAAAAACTGAACAGGTTCGTAATGATTTTGCGCCAGGTCTCTGACTGCTTTTAATTGGATATCTGAAAGAGGGGCTGTTACGGCGCTATCAACGACCGGCTTTTCAGTTTTTGGCGGTTGGACTAGGTTTTTGAAAAATTTCAGCACTGGCTATCTCCTTGTCGGGTAGTTGGCGCTATGCCATTAAAGCATATAAAAAGTGATCTGTTGATCCAAAGTAAAGGATGTCGTCGAAAACGCAGGGCGTGCCTGTAATGGGTCCTTTGGTTTCAAATTTCCATCGTAAACGGCCGGTGCGTTGCTCAATGCAATAAAGGAAATTATCGACAGAACCAACGTAGACTGCATCCTTATAAATGATCGGCGATCCATTTACCTGGTTGTTGGTTTTAAAGTGCCAGATTTCCTTGGCGTTACTTGTATCTACGGCGTACAAGTGACCATCCGCTGAACCAGTATATATTACCGCATCGGAAACGTATGGTGAGACGATGGAAGCTTTTCCCATTCTAAAACGCCAAATCATCCAGCCTGATTTTGCATCCACAGCATACATGAAGCCATCCATTGAGTTAAAAAAGACAACATTATCATGTACCCAGGGCGATGATGTAATGGAGCGCTTGGCTTTAAAGCGCCACTTGACCAGCCCATGGAAATCAAGGCAGAGCATTTCGCCGCCTTCGGTTCCAAAATAGATCAACTCATTCGCGATAAAGGGTGTTGAACGCACCTCATCGCCTACTTCATGGCTCCAGATTTTTCTTCCAGACGTTTGATTAATGGCGTGAAAAAACTTATCATCTGAACCGATGAATATATGCCCGTCTGCAATCCGTCCAGATGAACGGATCCGGCCATCTGTTTGGTAGGTCCAATCCAGCTTTCCAGTTTGGGTGTTCAGGGCATATAGAAATTTGTCTTCTGAACCAAAAAAAATATTTTCATTTGTTGCAACCGGCCGGCTGACAACCCCGCCACTGGTTGCAAATTTCCAATTAAATTCGCCATTGGTCGCATTAAGTGCATAAAGGTTATTGTCATAACAGCCGACATAAAGCATGCCAGCATGGTAAAGCGGAGTGCCTCGAATTTCATCTTCACATTTAAAGACCCAGACTGGTTTGATACTGGTATTGTTGGATGATTCGGTGCTGGTAGATTGTTGGTTGGATGAAATGCGGTTTAACAGTCCGGTTTTGCGTCCCGCGCCAACCAGGGCCATTTTAAATTCATCTATCGATTTGAACCGATTCTCAACGTTATACTGCAATGCAGTGCTGATAACGGTTTCAAGTTCAATTGAAACATTGGGATTGATTTTTCGGATGGGTCGTTCGCCAAAGGAAAATGGCGCTTCCAGGCGCGGATCCCGGCGGGTGATCAAGTGATGAATGGTCGCTCCCAGAGAATAAATGTCGGCCCGGACACTGGCTTCGCCACGATATTGCTCAGGGGGGGAATAGCCTTCGGTGCCAATCATTGTTCCCTTTTGGCCGGTTTGAAAAGGTTTTGCGATACCAAAATCGACCAGGATGATGTGGTTGTGCTGGTTCACCATCACGTTGGATGGTTTTAAATCACGGAATATAATTGGATCTGGCTTGTGGTTGTGTAAAAAGCTTAATACATCGCAAAGCTGAATGGCCCAATCCAGCACCTGTTCTTCGGGTAAGAAATTGTCCGTCTGGTTTAGTACTGCTTCCAGATCGCGACCATTTACGAATTCCAGGGCAAGATAAGAGCGGTTTTCAAGCGTGAAGTAGTCAAAGATTCGCGGGATGGATGGATGGCTGAGCGTAGCCAGAATATTGGCTTCCCGCTCAAAATTTTGCACAACAGTTTGTCGTACCAGGGGGTCTGGAGCCTGGTTGATCATTTCCTTGATGGCAACCAGCTTGACAACGTTTGGAAAATGCAAATCGCGCGCCCTGTAAACGGAGCCCATCCCCCCCACTCCAATGATGTCTTGAATCAAGTACCGGTCAACGAGATTGGTTCCCGCATTAAGCTGCCCGGAGGTTGCCAACCGGCTTGCATTTTCAGGTGATTGATCCATTCGTTGAGTATCCATACCCTGCCAATAATATATTTGAGAAATTTGAGAATAAAATAGATGATAAATTATAGTCTAAAATTAGATTGATTCACATATCTGGCTTACGATACCTTTT
>CAZLJB010000640.1:0-2506 GCA_964559195.1 uncultured Anaerolinea sp.
CACTTGTAGATCCAACCGTCAGTGGGGTCATATCGGCAACCGCTAATTTCAGGTCGCCGTTAGTCTTATCGTAATAGCTGATGACGGGTGCCCCGCTGCTGTTCAATGCCAGCGAAGTCAATACCAGCGAGGCGTCCAACCCCACCTTCCCTGTATTATCGACGTTTTTGAGGGTGTGGGTGCTGCAAGTAGCATTCGTGCAAACCGCCACTTTCAGGTTACCGTTGGTCTCATCGTAATAGCTGATGACGGGGTTACCGCTGCTGTTCAATACCAGCGAGGTGTCCGACCCCACATCCCCTGTGCTGTCCACGTTAGTGAGAGTTTTGTCGGTGCAGGTGGCATTCCCGCACACCGCTACTTTCAGGTCACCGTTGATCCTATCGTAATAACTGATGACCGGGTTGCCGCTGCTGTTCAATGCCAGCGATGAGAACCAGCCCGTCTGGGATGCGTCATCGGCGGTGGTAAAGGTGTTGTCCTGCGTACAGATGGCATTCCCGCACACTGCTACTTTCAGAAGCCCTCCGCGAAGATCCATATAACTGATAACGGGGTTGCCGCTGATATTCAATTTCAGTGAGGTGGAATAACCTGTCCAACTGGGAACCGGGTTGGTAAGGGTGTTGCCTGCCGAACAGGTGGCATTCCCGCACACCGCTACTTTCAACGCAGCGTTAGTGACATCAATATAACTGATGACGGGGTAGCCGCTGCTGTTCAACGCCAGCGAGGTGTACTGCCCCACATCCCCTGTGCTATCCACGGTGTTGGTGGTTTTGGTGGTGCAGGTGGCATCCCCGCAGACCGCTACTTTCAGGTCTTGGTTTGTGACATCGTAATAACTGATGACCGGGTAGCCGCTGCTGTTCAATGCCAGCGAGGTGTACTTCCCCACAATCCCTATGCTATCCACAGTAGTGATGGTTTTGGCCGAGCAGGTGGCATCTCCGCACACCGCTACTTTCAGGTCGCCGTTGGTTAAATCATAATAACTGATGACGGGGTAGCCGCTGCTGTTCAACGCCAGCGAGGTGAAGTACCCCACCTGCCCTGTACTATCCACGCTGGTGGTGACGGTGGCGGCATAAACAGCGCTTGTCAGAACCGCGCTCAGCAGGAATACGGTCAACGCAATGAAAAGAGCGCTCAGCCTGGGTTTTGATCGTGATTTCATAATTTGCCTCCTGGGCTTTCTGATCATCGTAAAGCGTTGCTTATCGCAACGCCTGGCTCACCGTCTTTTGCCGCTCATTCCGCCAGAGTTCATTCTAAAATCAAGAAGAACTGCATTCGAACAAACTGGCGATTACTTTGACAACACAACGTGTTCACCCAATTTGCAAGAGAAGTACAGCTCAGCATTGCGGGTCAGGTTGAGGCTGCCAACGCGTAAGCCACGGTGGGTGTTGGCGACATGGCTGTAGGTGTAACACGGAACAGCCTTGTAGTAACTGCCGATTGGCCAGCTGTAGTTCTGTTTTGCACCTGCGGCATTCGTCCAGTACGATGGTAATCGCCCCACCAGTCTGATTGCCAATACGGAGGACGGAGGTACCCACCCTGGCTGCCATGGCGTTGCTGATGGGCAGCATGGAGACAAGCCGTGCCAAATGACAGATGTTAGGAGAACGGACTTCTTCGTAATGTCTCTTTTGATGGTAAAGTGTGCTTCTGATTTCAGTCGCCAGTTGAAATGCAGCCTCCCGGTTGTCCCGTCAATTGTTGCGACTTTATTATTATCTTAGCACATCGTGAAAAAATCCTTTGCGCGCCCTGTTGATTTTTACCTAAACAATTGCTGATCTTTTCCTACGCATTTGCGGATAAATTCGACGATAATCATCCCCCAATCTGGCATGCAGCACGCCTGGTGTCCGATAATGGGAAAGGGAGCGGTGATTAGCCGCTCCCTTTCGATTTGATCATTATTGTCAGATGGTGGCAGAAACCCAGTGAGCCGGGAAGATCTGGTCAGCCAGGGTCAAAGGGGGAGCGATTTCGAAGGTGTCACAAGGATCACAGGTTACCACAAGGGTCATAATACAGTTCTGCATGTGGATCCCTGCGCAAAAAGTGCCCGCTTCTTGATCTACTGCTGCCGATTTGGGCAGGGACGCAAACCGGCGCAGGTTTGGGAGCGTTTTGCAATAAGATTTCGGGCCCATTCCCGCAGAAGAAATACATCTGCTTGGAGCTGGTCAGATTAAATTTTCCACCCTGGTTTCCACAAGGTGTGACGGCATAATAATTGTACACGATGGAAGGGAAGCTGAGATTGTAAACGCCATCCGGCAGTGTCAGCGTCGTGTTTCCTTCAGCGCTTCTCAAGACCAGGGTGATGGTTCCGCCCGTGTGGTTGCGGATATTAATATTGGAAGTTCCGACTTTGGCCTGCGCGTTTCCGGATGGCAGCATGGCGAACAGCAAGGCCAGGACGCTAAGCACAATAATAATTTTTTTTCGCATCATATTTCCTATAAGTCAATCGGATTGAATAAACAAT
>CAZLJB010000641.1:0-2505 GCA_964559195.1 uncultured Anaerolinea sp.
TGAGTTCTGCTCCAAAAGGGGACATCTCCATTTCATTGTCAAAAGCGCAACCAATCTCTGGAACAGTGGTTGGGGCGAGTGGAGAACCATTGCCATTTGCCTGGGTCAAGCTGGGGGAAAACGAAAAAGCTGTGCCTGTCAACCCTGTTTCCGGCAGGTTCCTGATTCCAAATTTATTACCAACAGTTCTTTATCTTACTGTTTCTGCGCCGGGTTATTATTCGTTTTCGCAACCTGTGGGTGAGTTTCAGAAATCGGCGGTTATAAAATTGCTTCCTCGAGCGGAGATACAGCAGATAAGTTGGGGAAGTGGTTTTGTGATGGTTCCACCGGAGACGCATGCGTCGATCAATGGACTGAGTATAAGCCTTGATCAAGGCTGGCTTTGGGGGACGGGTAATTCAGGGCAGCCTCTGAAGCTGAGTTTGCCAGGTTCGGAGACACAGGTGGAGATTATTAAGGCTGAATTCGCAATCGAGAAACCTGTCAGTGGTCCCGGATGGCTTTACATCCGTAGCGGAAGCGTCCGAGTGACCTATGCTGGTGAGACAGCCCCGATCGATGTTTCGAATGGGCAAATGATTGCCCTGATCGCAGGTTCGCAACCTCTGTTGTACGAAGGTGCTGTTGTGAATGCTTTGCATCCGGATCTGGAAGAACTGCCGATATTTGAGATGATTGAGCCTGTCCTTATGGCGCGTGTCCAAAACGGGCTGGCAAAAGCTGGCATAAGCTTTACTCAAGTGATTACATTTATCACTTATATTCTCTCACTTGTGACCATTATTACTTTCCCACTATATGGATTATTCTTATATAGGGGAAAAAGACGGGCAAACTTAAAAACTATGGAGAAAAAATAACATGCAGCAGTCTGAAGCTGAAATTTGGAAAACTGCTTTAACAGGCGAGACTTTATTGCTTGGTTTACTTGGAAAGATCTTATACGAAGATCTGGATAAGGATTGGTTGGATTTATTGATCCGTGATGAAGTTTTTGCCGAAGCACCACTTGGCGCTGAGCAAGCCGAGATCCAAAGTGGACTTGAATTGCTGCAAAGATGGTCATTAGAGAATCAAAACGGAATTTCTGAAGCTCAGTTCAAAGCAATAAAGAAAGACCAGTTGTATATGTTTATTGGCATTGACAAGGTGCTTGCTCCAGTTTGGGAGTCGGTTTATTTCAGTCAAAGCCGGCTCGTTTTCCAAGAGCAGACACTTCAAGTTCGTGAGTGGTATGCCCGTTTTGGCTTGCAGATTGAGCGATTGAATAAAGAACCTGATGATCACATCGGGCTTGAACTGAGTTTCCTTGCGCACCTGGCTGCTCAAGCGCTGCAGGCAATTGATCAGGAAGATATGGAATGTTTCGAGAATGTTTTACAAGCCCAGCGGGATTTCCTGGCAGAGCATATTTTGCGCTGGGGACCGGCCTGGGCAAGACTGGTGGAGAAGAATGCCGAAACCGATTTCTATAAAGGATTGGCACATCTTACTCACGGCGCGCTTTTGGCTGCCGCAGACACTATGCAAATTGCATTGCCCAAAGAGGTATCGCTTTGAGTCTGTTCGATACCGCTGAACGGTTTGCTTCAATAGACCGTTCGCAATTGGTTCTCCGGACCGAGCGCTGCCTGTATTCACAGGATGCAGCCTCCACCTGTGCGGCGTGCCTTGAGGTTTGTCCGGTCAACGCAATTACACCTGGCAAGCCGCCTGTCCTGGATGCTGAGAAATGCCAATCTTGCCTGGCCTGCCTACCAGTCTGTCCTGTGGGCGCATATACTGCTGATGATAATGTTGCACCGCTATTGAATTGCACAGCCCATCTTGAAAACAAGATTGTTGAGCTGTTATGCAGTTACAATCCTGATTCTGGGATGGGGATTCAAGCTGATAGCGTTGGTATTCGAATTAAAGGTTGTTTGGCTGGTTTGGGTACAGGAGCTTATGGACTTCTTTTAGCGCTTGGGCTCGAAAAAATCATTCTCCGCACAGACGCATGCTCTGCCTGCAAGTGGGGGAGTCTGTCCGGTAAAATTGTCAGCCAGGCGGAACACGCTGAGCGCTTGTTTGCGGCATGGGACCCAGGTGGAAGCATTATTTCTCTGGATAGGATGGAAACATCGTTTGAACGCCCGGTTTGGGATGTAAACAATCCACCCCTTTCACGAAGGGACCTGTTCCGCCTGCTGGCTCGCCAGGGGCAGGTGGCCATGGCGCGTGCGATGGAAAATGGCGTCACGGCCTCGAAACGCCAGCCAGGCCGTGACCGGATGCGAATACTATCCGTGGCATCCCATTTTTCGGAACCCGTTTCTGGTGTGATGGTTAATTTGGATGGGTTTGGTTTCGCCACTTTAAACATTGACGAGAGCTGCACTGCCTGCGGCGCCTGTGCCAAAACCTGTCCAACGACGGCCTTGCTTTTTGAAAAGAACCAGGATGAGACCCGCTTTACCCTGACATTCTCGCCGGGAAAATGTATTGGCTGTGATCTGTGCA
>CAZLJB010000642.1:0-2497 GCA_964559195.1 uncultured Anaerolinea sp.
AAAAAACGCATCCAGCCTTTTTTTGGCTGGATGCGTTTTTTATATTGGATTTTCTTTTTCTCCAAAGACAGCCACTAGAATGTGCTGGTTTAAGAATCGGGCGTTTAATTCCTTTCCGGCTGGCGGTACGATCAGCCCGTGAGTGTAACCACCCGCAATCGGTACTCCGGCTCCAAGCACATCCTGGATGACCTGGATTTCATGGCCTGGTTGTGCTTGTAATAGTACCTGCCAGGCGTTATCAACCAGTACCAGGGCAAACACTGGCTTTGAATCTCCCAATTCTCCCAGCGCTTTTATAGCAGCTTGCCGGGCAGCCACAAGGCAGTCCGCTGGGCTGCCGACCATCAGAAAGGCGCTACTTCCTTCACGCAACCTTGAATTCATCCGAAGGCTGCCGTCTTCATTGACCCGGATGGGGGCATGGATGATTAAATCTTCTGCGTCCTGACCTTCAAACCCAAACGGGTATATCCGGCTCAGTGTGTTAAGCGGTGGTTGTGTCCAGGCCTGCATGGTCTGTCCGAAAATCTGTGAATAAACTTCAGCGCTTGGTTTGTGATCAAGTTCAATTAATTTATATCCCTCTGAGCGGGTAACCACGAGGCGGTTGCCTGTTGGATGCCAACCATGCCCATATCCGCTGCCAATGACTAAATTTCCACGTAGAAAAGCTGTAGACAGGTTACCAGTGCCTGACTGCATTCCAGCGATTTGGAAACTGTTTTCGCCGGATAAGTCCCCGCTGGATAGGCAGCCAAGCATGGGCAGACCTTCTGGTAAATTTGCACAAAACGCATCCATATCCGCTGGATCGCTGAGACCTTCTGCAAATGCCATCACATAATCAACCGGGCGTTGCTCATGGCCAGTTAGTTGATTGATGCCTGAAACGGCCTCTGTGCCGGATTGATTGAAAGCTGAAAACCAATGCGTCTCTGCTTGAAAGTTATCTCCAGCCAGGAGGGCCAGGATCACTGCCTGTGAATGGGAACCCGTCTTTGATAAACCGGATGATACACTGAAGCCGATCAAGGGAATATTAGATAAAATGCTCGCCGCGCCATTGATGACTTGTTGAGGATCATAACGATGTGGCACGATTAGGAGTCCGAGTACAGGTGTGATAGTTCCAACGCCATTTAGAGCCTGGTAGGCTGCCTGCATGCCAGCTTCGCGAGCATCTGTATATTGAGCCTGACCAACCGCCGCGATAAACGTCATGTCGGCTCCCTTTAATTGTCAGAAATGGGAATGGTGATGTGGAATGTGGTTCCTTTGCGATACTCGCTCTCGAACCAAATCTGGCCACCCTGCATTTCCACCAGGCTTTTGGTGATATTCAACCCGAGACCAGTCCCTGATGATTTGCGCGCCTGGTCATCATCTGAACGAAAGAATTTTTGAAAAACTTTTTTCTGATCAACAGGTGTCATACCCAGGCCGTTATCCTTTACCCAGATATGCACAACTTCGGGCGAACCTTGTGGCTCCCAGGTATTGGCAGTTCTTTCGGCCGCAATTGATATTTGTCCACCTTCCTGGGTGTACTTGTTGGAGTTGCTCACCAGGTTGACTAGAATTTGTTCCAGGCGGGTTCGATCAGCCCATATTTGCGGTAAAGTGTCTGGCATCACGATCTCGATAGTTTGCTTTTTATCATCGATTTGCCGCCTGGTGGAGCGGACGACATTTTCTGTCACTTCTGCAAGGTTAACGGCCTTAAAGTCCAACCGCAACCGGCCAGCTTCAATTTTGGAGTTATCGTTTAGATCATCCACGATGGTTTTCATCCGCTCAGTGTTGGAGCGAATAGTGCCAAGAAAATTACTCTGCATTTCGCTCATCGGGCCAACCGCGCCTGCCGCCAGCAATTCGGCATAGCCTTTAATGGACGTCATTGGGTTTTTTAACTCGTGCGCTACAAATGAAACAAATTCGCTTTTGGCGATGTTTGCTTGTTGAACCTCGGTGTAAAGCTGACCATTGGTAATGGCAATGGTGGCATGATCCGAAAGACGGCTGAGGAATGTCATCACATTGGGCTGAAAGGCATCACTCCGGGTGCTTTCAAGCAAAAATAACCCGATTGCCTTGGCCTCGCGCCTGATCGGGATTACCAGCTGGCTGCGGGCGCTGCTTAAAAAGAAGCGTAGTAGGTCGGGGTTGTTGAGGGTAATGCGTTGTGGCAGCCCGGTCCGGATGGCTTCCATCACAGCAGGGTGATCGAGAGGTAGGAGTTCCTTTTTGAATGTTTCGGCATCAGCGGCATAGCCCTGATCTTCCATCACGCGCAGCCCATTTTCTTCGATAAAACCAATCAAACCGGCCTCACATTGTGATTGGCGCATGGCCCATTCCAGTGTGATCCGCATTGCGCGATTACTTTCCAGGCTGGCGTTTAATTCCCTGTCAATCCGCTGCATCACGGAAAGCTCTTCCACGCGAGCGTTCAATTCCTGGTCAGTCAGGGTGTATAAGCGTGCGTTATCAATCG
>CAZLJB010000643.1:0-2495 GCA_964559195.1 uncultured Anaerolinea sp.
AAACGGGCGCCATGATGAAGAAGGTCAGCAGCAGGGACAATCCAATCACCACCTGATTAGGAGGAATGGATGGCATGCCGATTGCACTGCGCAGCATTGAAAGGACGATAACAATACGGGTAAATGACGTCGCCAGGATCAGAACAGTTGGAGCCACGGAAAGAAACGTCATCAATACCAGCAGTTGTACGCCGGTGGTTATTTCTTTGGGTTGCTGGGATTGTGGATCGATCGACAGGGAAACACCTGGCGCAGTTGTACATCCAAGCAAAAGCAGGCTGATGACCGCACTGAGGATTATTAATTTTAATACCCGGGCGACTCGAACGGCTCGGTTGGCAGTTTTATTTTCAGGTGAACTGATAGGAATTAATGATGCGTGTTTTTCAGCCATTGAAAACCCTTATTCATCACCACTGGCAGGTGCAGTTGGATGGTTCGAATTGAGTGACTGTACTAGAGAGCCGAAATCCAACCCCGGCTGAGGCTGGGTGCCCGGAACTATTTCAGCGCCGAAACTGCTGTCCACTGGAGAGAGCAAGGATATATTTTGGTCAGTGGCACCAATTAAAAGTTGTTGATCGCCCACAGAAATTAGATGGAGGGCCTGCCTGGGTGATAATCTGATTGTCTCAAGCAGGCGCAACTGACGGGTCGAACCTGATTGGGGATTCATGTTCATCCAACGGCGATAGATTACCGCGCTGGCTACGATCAAGAGCAGAACACCAATCAGTTTCACCAATACACTCAAAAAGTACAATGGCGTGGCGGCCATTGGATCAGCCGCTGAATCGGCAGAACTGCTGATCATGATCAGTATACCGGTTGATAACAGGCTAAAAACAAACAAGGCAGTAAACAGTTTGTTGCGAGGTGTACTATTCTTTAGCCACTTTTGGAAACCTGCAACTGGATCAAACATCAGATTGAGCCTTTATCGCCTTTCGCCGCAATCATTTCGGTGATGCGAACCCCGAACTTATCATCCACCACCACTACTTCACCGCGTGCGATCAAACAATCATTTACAAATACATCCACAGGATCGCCGGCGAGACGGTCAAGTTCGACAACCGAGCCATGCTGAAGCTCAAGTATTTGAGATAATTGCATGCGTGTACGGCCCAACTCCACCGTAACTCGTAAGGAAACATCCATCAATAATTCAATATTCCCGGTATGAATCGATTTACCTTTTGGGTTGGCTTTGTCCAGAGCAACATCAGCTTTTTTGCTGAACGGCATATCGTGATCGTTAAAATCCATATTTTCCATGAGACTCTCTCTTTGTTAAAATAACTGCTGAACTTCATCTTGTTCGCGATAAACCCCGGAGATCTGAACCCCCAGGTGTTTACCGGATTTTCCAACCCGGGCATAAAATTGTTTTTTGTTTGCAACCTGAACAACCATCGGATTGTCAATATTCCGGTCAAGTTCTATGACATCACCAATCTGCAGATTTAGCAAATCTCCCATCGAGAGATCTGCATTTCCCAGGATCACCTTTATTGGGATACTGGCTTTCATAACCGTCTGGATGGCAAGCTGGCGCGCCATTGGATCCTGCTGCTGCTCTTTACGGCCAGCAATCCAGATATGAGGATTTAACACATTGGTAATGGGCTTGAGCGTGTTAAAAGGAATAAAAATACTCATCGTACCGGTGACGCCTTGAATGTTGAGCTCTATCGTCAGTAACAGGACTCTTTCATTCCCCATGATCATCTGGACCCAATGCTGGTTGATGGTACTGTCTTCCAGAGATGGCTCAAGGGAAACAACCTTGCTCCAGGCACCTTTCATGTCACCGAGCATATGTTCAACCAGGCCGCGCAGCAGAGATTGGTCAATTTCTGTCAGGGCTCGTTCAGTGAATCGGCCTTCTATTTTTCCACCCAGGCGCTGCTCAAGAATCAGATAACTTACATTCAGGCTCATGGTGAGCACCATGTGCCCAGGAAGCGGCGCCAACGTAATGAGATGAAAAAGCGTATTGGGAGGAAAGTCTTTTATAAAATCGTGGAACCGACCTTGTTCCATATGAACGAGGTGTGGGCGCACATTGGTTCTCAAAAAGGTTGGAAGCGAGGTAGTCAGGCGCTCAGTCAGATCTTCATGGACCAATTCTACAGCCCGCATCTGTTCCTTTGAAAAACGAGCTGGCGACCAAAAGTTGTAGTTTTGGATCGTCTTTTTCTCGTCACCTTCAGCTTTCGAACGATCCGCCGACTGACTCATCATGTCAGATAGGTTGACTCGATCCTTGCCTTCCTTTTGATCGAAGTCTATGGCACCAGATAACAGGGCATCAATTTCTGATTGCGCTAGCATAGCTTATTGAACCACGAATTCTGTGAAATATATCGAGATGATTTTTAAGTCCGGAAGTTTTTCTTCAAGAATAACTAAGATCTCGTGACGGAGTTTTTCTTTCCCATCGGCAGTATAAAGATCCTCATAAGTTTTGGTTGATAAAAGAGTAATTACAG
>CAZLJB010000644.1:0-2474 GCA_964559195.1 uncultured Anaerolinea sp.
CCATCAGCAAGGCCGCGCCCATTGAGCGACTCTCCGAGTGTGTCACAATCGGAGTGCGCCCTGGCCACTGGCGAAAATGCTCCATCCAGAGCGTCATGTCATCCAGCCGCAGTTGTCCAAAAGTCGAGTCGAGATACATCTTGAGTGCGGCGGCCCTGGGCGCCAGCTGGGCTGCAATTTCAGCGTTTTCCGGCCCGGCACCCAGATACTGGGCATAGTCGCAGTACGCTTTCTGGCTGGCAGACTGCAGCACCAGGCTCAGAGTCTCAGCATCAAAAATGGGCGGCCGGGTGTTGGGCATCGCCAACAGCATGGTCACCCCACCCGCCAGCGCAGAGGCCGTGCCACTCTCGTAATCTTCCTTATGGGTGGCACCGGGCTCGCGTAAATGAACATGGGGGTCGATCAAACCGGGCAGACGGATCATTTTATCGGTGGCTCCAATAATGAATAAAAATGGGTCCCAAAAACATGCAAATTACCAGGCTTTACCTGTAAAAATTTTTACATCAAATAATCAAAAAGGAACATATCGATGATAACAGGTCTTAGACACACACACCACTTTCCACTGGGATAAACACCTCTATCATCGCATTTTGGATCGAGACCAATCTGATCACCAACAACCCAAAACAAGACTGAGAACCCATCCTGGCGTGTTAAGGGGATTGGGCCTCAAATTTGCGCCCAATCCCCAGTATACAACCTTCGCGGAAAAACGCGATAATTATCCGCCGCGGACTTCAGGTGCCTTGAAGATCAGGAATATCGAGTTAACCAAAATACCCAGGATGGCGGCAAAGACAATCGCCGGGATGCCATTCGGGAAAAGCACCGGTATCTGGAAGGGGAACACGCCACCCGGCAGCGCCAGGTTACCACCGATACCGCAAATCAGGATGATTGCGCCGACCGCCAGTTGTTTGGGGTCAAACAAGTTAACTTTTTCAGACTGGATCAGGGCCACACCCTGCATACCAATCACACCGAACAGATAGATACCCAACCCGCCCTGGACAGCCACCGGCAGGGTGTTGACCAGTGCCACCAGCTTGGCGAAAAAGCCCAGCACAATCGCCATCACGCCCGCCACCATCAGAACAGAGGTGGAATAATTACTGGTAATGGCCATCAAGGAGTTGTTTTCACCGTAATTGGTGCCAGCCGCTCCACCCAGGAAACCAACCACCAGGTCATCCGCGCCATCCGCCACCAGGTTTAAACCGATCAATTCCTTGATGTTGTATGGCTTGCGTTTCATTTCCACCGCCAAGTCATCGATATACAGGCTCATCTGGTACAGGTGGGCCGTGCTTTCAGGCACTGTGGCAATGAAGATCAGGGCAATGCTCAGGGCATAACCCCAGGCCGCCGGGTCAGTAAAGGCCGGAAAAGTGAAATGGGGAACCGCCACCCAGGGGGCAGATCCAACCGGGGCCAGGTTCACCAGCCCAAAGGGAATAGCCACCAGGTAGCCGAAAATGGCGCCCAGCAGGATCGGCAGCATACCAATCAACCCCTTGCCTTGCAGGTAAACCGAAAACAGGATCGTCGCGATCAGGGTCAGGAAAGCCACGCTCCAGAATTTCCAGGCCAGATCCGCCCCCACACCGATTGAAGATCCACCCGCATTATTGAGGGCAGCGCCAGCCAGGGCCACACCGATCACCATTGCCATCGAACCGGTCACAATGGGCGGCAGAACCCGATCCAGCGCCGCCTTGCCAATCCGCATGATCAGGAAGCCAAATCCAATTTCGAACAAGGCTGTCATGATGATACCCACTTGAACAATCTTGACTCCCTCAGGGCAGTAGAATTGAGCCGGGTCGCTGAAACAAGCCGGGGCAAACTTACTCATGACGGTCATGACGACGGCAATATAGGAAAAGGAGGAACCATAATACATCGGGATCTTGCGCTTTGAAACCAGCAGCGCAATGATGGTTCCCAGACCGGATGCCAACAGTGTAACGCCGACATCAAACTTGGTCAGTACGGCGACCAGAACCGTAGCCGGAAACATCGTTAGAAACTGCTGGAAGCCCAGGCTCAACATCGCGCCAACTGGCGGGGTATCATCGGGCAAAAATCCAATCAATTTCCCCTTTGGAGCACTTGAAGTCACCTTTTTAGCCATTTCTCCTCCTTACAAAAACAGAATAAATTGGTGGGGTGCTTTTCCCAATTTCTCAATCAAAAACACCGGGTCGAGTCAAAAAAAAAGAGCCGCTAAAAGCGACTCTCTAATTTCTAAAAAATAAAATGCCTTTTCCATTGGATTTGTAACGTGGAAAAACTCGGCAGCTGCATGGATGTTCAAACATATTGGGCCAATTCTATTCAAATAGAAAATCCTGTCAAGGGGCAAAACAACCTGGTAAAAACACCCCAAATTACTCTCCTTTTCGTAGGCTTCTGTATTGGTCAGGTAACGGTTGGACAAAACAACTCATTCCCTGTCATTCCAG
>CAZLJB010000645.1:0-2467 GCA_964559195.1 uncultured Anaerolinea sp.
CAAAGAAGGGGTAATTTAATTTCTCCGACAAACTGCCAGGCGGCAGAACCAGGCTGATTTTGTTCCAAACCGAAGAGTGCTGGGTTCAGGATAGACGTTTTTATCCACCATTGCTGGCCTGGCAGACAAACAAAGGGCCATGGGTGGGGGATTTTTAAAAAAATACGTAGAAATAATTACGGATCCATTGCAAAAATGTTGTATAATCAAGTTGTGGGCAGATTAAGCAGACTCGGCGGGGTAATTTTTCTGGTTTGCGTTTTACTGGGGGGCGGTCTCATCCTGCGGGCGCAAGCCCAGCGTGGTGAGAACGGGCAGTATTTTGCAGACACCGGACACAGCATCAATGGGGAGTTCTGGAAGTATTACCAGGGTTTTCCGAATGCCGTCGTCATATTTGGCTCTCCCATTACCGAACAGTATACCGACAACCAGACTGGACGCCTGATCCAGTATTTTCAGCGCGTGCGGTTTGAGTATTATCCTGAAAACCCGGCCGGTCAACGGGTGATCTTGTCAGCACTGGGGCCGCTGGTTTACGCGCATACGCCGCCCAGCAGCACAATCGATACTTTCAACCCGATTGGCTGTCGTAATTTTGCTGAAACCGGTTTTTCTTTGTGTTACGCTTTTCTGGAATTTTTCGACCAGAATGGCGGCGAGGCTGTTTTTGGCAGGCCAATTTCGCCGTTTGTTTTTTATAACGACCGGATTGTGCAGTATTTTGAGCGGGCGCGCATGGATTGGTACCCAGAATACCCTGAGGGTCAGAAGGTGATGCTGGCCCAGCTGGGGCGCATCTATTTTGACCTGCTGCCCGAGGATGCCAGGCGGTTGGAGCCGTCCAGAACGAATAACACCCCGGGGAATGTCAAGTCCATCCGGACGCATACCTTCACCCTGAAAGCCCTCAGTCGCATGGATGACCAGCAGGTGGCTTACGTGGTGGTGCAAGATCAGACTTTGGGACCGGTGGCGGATGCGAACGTGGTCGTGACGGTTACCTGGGCCGATGGTCTGCGGGAAAGTTTTGCGCAAAGCTCTAACATTATGGGGGTGGCGGTCTTGCCCTTCGCGGTGCGCGGGCAAAAGCATGGCAGCCTGGTGATGATCGAGACGCAGGTCTTGTTCATGGGGCTGATGGAGTACAACACAACTTCCTTCCGTATCTGGCAGTAAGCCGGCAGGTCAGGCTTTCAGCAGGTGGAGGGCGTGACCGGTGATTTCAAAAAAGCGTTCGAGGGTCTGGTGTGAGAGCAGCAGGGTGGCAGTGTTGACCAGCGGATGGCTTTGAAAAGTTTCTTCCGCCCATATTTCAGAATCCAACCATAGTTCCACCGCGTGGCCGGTGTCATTGACCAGGCCCAGCATGCTGACCGAGCCGCGGGTGACGCCCAGCAGGCGGGTCAGGTTTTCCTCGGAGGCGAAGCGCAGGCGGGGCACGCCGATCTGTTCGCCCAGGCTGAGCAGGTCCATGGTTTTTTCGCAGGCGGTCACGATCAGAAAAAAGCGCCGGCCTTTTTTGTCGCACAAAAAGAGGTTCTTGGTGCTGACGGTGGGCTGCTGCGGGCGGTGCAGTTCGGCTTCGGCGCAGGTGAAGACCGCCGGGTGCTCCAGGCGCTGGTAGGCCAGGTTTTGCGCGTCAAGAAAGTGCATTAATTCAGTTTCGGTCAGCATGTGGGTTATTCCTTCATTCATACGGCAAGGTTTTGGGGTTAGATGAACTGCGGTTCAAAAAAAACATATCCTTTTCTGTAAAGGGATGTTTTCTAACCTGGGAAAACACCCGGTGAGTAGTTAAGAACAATACCATCTCTGAAAAACTGAACCGCACTCGATTAGAGCTCAAAGACCGGGCCGTCCTTGCAGGCCAGCTGCGGGCGCGATCCGGGCCGCAGGCTGACGGCGCAGGCGCCGCATTCGGCCAGGTTGGCGCAGGGCAGCGGGGTTTCGATCAGAGCCTGGATGACACCGCGTGGCGGAATGGGTTTGTGTTGCGCGTAGCTGTTATTTGGAAGCAGGCCAAGCCGCGCCTGCAGTTCGGGCAGGCGCTCGCGGCGCAGGTCGAGCGCCAGGTAAGCGGCCCAGGGCGCGGTTTCTGAGAGCGCTGAGAGGGGTTGGATTTCAAGGGCGATGGGTAGATTGGCGGGTGGTTGGTCGGCCAGCAGTACCACGCTGGCTTTTTGGGCCAGGGCTGGTTCGAGCAGGGCCAGCAGGCGCGCACAGTTGCCATCCAGGGCGGCCAGGGCTACCTGGCGGGCCGAGGCGGGCAAGCTGAAGCCGCGTCCGAGCGGGCCGCGCAGTTTGAGGCGGGTGCCTGGCAACCAGCCAGGCGGCAGCGGACCGGCGGCGTAGAATCCACCCGGGCAGCTGCCGGCCGAGAAGACAGGCTGGGCCAGGGCACTGGCAGCGGCAGATAGGCTGCTTGCCAGCAGATACTGACCTGGGCTTGGGATCAACGCGGATG
>CAZLJB010000646.1:0-2466 GCA_964559195.1 uncultured Anaerolinea sp.
CACGGCTCTGAACACTCTTTCCCTACACGACGCTCTTCCGATCTGCCAGGCGGAATGTGGTTCAGGATCGGGCATGGCGGCCGCGGCGCTGGTGACGTTGGCGAATGGCACGGCCAGGCAGGCGATTAATGCGTCTTCAATGGCGCTCCAGAATTTACTGGGGTTGGTGTGCGATCCGGTGGCTGGCAGGGTGGAAGTGCCCTGTCTTGGGAAAAATGTGATGGCTGCCAGCAACGCGCTAGCGTGCGCCAATATGGCGATCGCGGATTTCGATGCGGTGATTCCGCTGGATGAGGTGATTGAGACGATGGAGCGGGTTGGCAAGAGTATCCCGGCCGAGCTGCGCTGCACGGGCCTGGGTGGGTTGTCGATTACGAAGACATCGCTGGCGATTGAAAATAAGTTAAAAGTGTTCGAGGCCTGATTCGGCTAATATTGGGCGATTTTGCGAGGCTGGATAGGAAATCCGAGAGCGATAGCAGGAAGTTGATTTTGGGCTGATTTTGCGCCAGATTCTGGCGCAAAATCAGCCCGTGCAGGCAGGTTCTCGGGGCAGGCAGGGATGTGGGGAGGTTGAAGGCAGGCGGTTTGAGGGACAGCTTATTTGTAAGGAGGTGTGGAGATGATTATTTTGGCGGGGTTGTTGGTGCTGGTGTTTGTTTGGGTCTGGGTGGTCTTTTTGAATTCCCTGTGCCGGTTTGTGGTGGTGAGCAACTCTCATGACGGCAGCCTGTGGTTGAAACCACAGGCTGGTCAGAAGCCAAACCTGCTGAAGCAGGTTGGCGAGGTACGTCTCGCGGAGAAATAAGAACCGGTCTGAACCTTGATTTTAAGGATTGAAGGATTACCATGATTTTAAGATCTGAAAAATCCTGGTAATCATGGTATCAGGTTGGGGCGCACGGCGTGGGGCGGATACCATCCGCTGGCAGAACGCCATAAGTAGAAGTGGGTCTTGCGAAATGGCAAGGAGGGTTGGTGTGCGGGCAAGAGCCACTTCTACCGCGCGCAAGCCATGCGCCCCAAATCATGAATTGGTGAACATTTTCACTTGCCATTTTTGAGTAGTTGCGTTTATAATACTTTTCTGCCCGGGCGGGTAGCTCAGTTGGTTAGAGCATTGCGTTGACATCGCAAAGGTCGTAGGTTCGAGTCCTATTCCGCCCACACAAATAAATTATTGCGATGAGCGGGACGAGTATGCGACCCGGATGTTGACAGGGAGAACTGGCCAGTGACTGAGAGCCGGTTCCAGCAGCCGGCGCAGAAAACCACCCGCGAGCATGATCCTGAAATCTACAGAGAGTAAGGTGAACGGTTGGCCTCGTTACTGGCTCAAAGAGATACCGCTCAGGGCGGTAATCTGGGTGGAACCGCGTGATTGAAACTCTCGCCCCAGCAATGGGTGAGAGTTTTTTATTTATATAAGGAGCTTAATATGTCACAGGAACGCTACGAAGATACGCAGTTATACCGCATCCGTCACTCGGCCGCGCACGTAATGGCGCAGGCTGTGCTGGAGTTTTTCCCGGAAACCAAGTATACGATCGGGCCTCCGGTAGAAAATGGTTTTTATTATGACTTTGAACTGCCGCAGTCGATCACGCAGGATGATTTGGAAAAAATCGAAAAACGTATGCGGCAGATCGTGGCCGGGCAGCACAAGTTTGAGAAAAGAATTGTCTCGGCAGAGGATGCCCGGCTGGTCTTCAAGGAACAGCCTTATAAGCTGGAATTGATCGATGGGTTGGAGAAGGGCGGGCTGGATGAGTATGGCAACCCGCTGAATGAGAAGCCCGAGATTTCGCTTTATCAGAGCGATACTTTTGTGGATCTGTGCCGCGGGCCGCATGTCGAGAATACCAAGCAGATCAATCCATCTGCTTTCAAGTTGATGTCGATTGCCGGGGCCTACTGGCGCGGTGATGAGAAGAACAAGATGTTGACGCGCATTTATGGCACGGCCTGGGAAAAGCCGGATGATTTGAAGCAGTACCTGTTGATGCTGGAAGAAGCCAAGAAGCGCGATCACCGCAAGTTGGGCAAGGAGTTGGAAATTTTCATCTTCGATGACGAAGTAGGCCCCGGCCTTCCGCTCTGGATGCCGAATGGTGGCATTCTGATCGAAGAGCTGGAAAAACTGGCCAAGGAAATGGAAGACAAGGCCGGTTACAGCCGGGTGCGCACGCCGAACCTGACCAAGGAAGACCTGTTCCTGCGTTCCGGGCATTTGCCGTATTATGCTGAAAGCATGTACCCGCCCATGGAATTGGAAGGTGTCAAATATTACGTCAAGCCGATGAATTGCCCCATGCATCACAAGATTTTCGGCGCGCGGCCGCGTTCGTACCGTGAGATGCCGATCCGCCTGGCGGAGTATGGGACTTGCTACCGTTACGAGAAATCCGGCGAGTTGTTCGGGTTGATGCGCGTGCGTTCGATGCAGATGAACGATGCCCATATATA
>CAZLJB010000647.1:0-2465 GCA_964559195.1 uncultured Anaerolinea sp.
CCTTACAGAATGAAGCCTGGCAGCTGCACTATCTTATCCAGGCCCGGGATGACCCCAGTTTGCTGATCCCTGCTGAGGAGGTCTGGAAAACGACCCGGGGTGCGCTGACCCACCTCGGTCAGCGCTTTGAACAGCCCCAGGAAAAGTTGCTGGCAGGCCTGGGTTACGCCGCCAGGCTGTTCCCGCCGATCAGTGCGAGCCTGAAAAGTAAACTTCCCAGCGAACTGGCCGTGGATACCAGCGGGGCCTATGCCTTTTTACGCGAGACCGCCCCGCTGCTGGAAGGCGCCGGTTTTGGAATTCTCGTGCCGCCCTGGTGGAATAAAAAGGGCACCCGGCTGGGTGTCAAAGTCAAGTTGAAATCCAAAAATGAACAGGCTGCGCCAGGGCGTATGACGATGGAAAACCTGGTCAGCTACCAGTGGAAACTTTCCATCGGTGAAACCGAGTTAAGCGAAGCGGAGTTCAGGGCGCTGGCCAAATTGAAATCACCGCTGGTCCAGATCCGCGGTCAATGGGTCGCGCTGGATGCGGATCAAATTGAAGCGGCTATTAAATTTTGGGATAAAAAGCAGTTCGAAGGCGAAATGAGCCTGATCGAAGCCATGCGTATGGATTTGGGTGGCGAAACTACGGCGGGTGGGCTGCCGATTGAATCAGTGGTTTCGGAAGGCTGGCTGACTGAATGGCTGGAACGATTTTCGCAGTCGGAAAAAATGGAACAGCTGGCCCAACCGGCCGGCCTGCTGGCACAGCTGCGCCCTTACCAGCTCCATGGTTACTCATGGCTGACATTTTTGCGCCATGCGGGTCTGGGTGCCTGCCTGGCCGACGATATGGGGCTCGGCAAGACTATTCAAACCATTTCGCTGCTGCTCCACGAAAAAGAATTGGCGGGGAAGTTTTCCAGCCCGGTCTTGCTGATTGCCCCGACCTCGGTGGTGACCAATTGGGAGCGGGAAATGGACAAGTTCGCGCCCGGGCTGCAAACCTATATTCATCGCGGCGCAGACCGGCTGCGGGGTGAAGCTTTCCAGGCCGCCATCCAGGGTCAGGATGTGGTGCTGACCAGTTATCCCGTGGCGCGGCTGGACTTCGAAACCATCCAACCCATCCAATGGATGGCGTTGATCCTGGATGAAGCCCAGAACATCAAGAACCCGGATACCAAGCAGACGCAGGTTATCCGGAATATTGAGGCTGGTTTTCGAATTGCGTTAACCGGTACGCCGGTCGAGAATCGTCTTTCGGAATTGTGGTCGATCATGCACTTCCTGAACCCGGGCTACCTGGGTGGGCGAAAGGCTTTCCGCGAAAATTTTGCCCTGCCAATTGAGCGTTACCACGACGAAACGGCCCTGGCGCAGTTGAAACAGTTGACCACCCCCTTTATCTTGCGGCGCGTCAAGACCGATCCGCGCGTCATTACGGATTTACCCGAAAAGCTGGAGACAAAAGTCTACTGTTCGTTGACCGAGGAGCAGGCCACCCTGTATGAGGCGGTCGTGCAGGATGTCATGCGCCGGATTGAGGCAGAAGCTGGCATACAGCGGCGCGGATTGGTCTTGAGCATGCTGATGCAGTTGAAGCAGATTTGCAATCATCCGGTGCAGTATTTGCACCAGTCCGGCAAGGCTGGCTCGGATATTGCGCTGGGTCAGCGCAGTGGAAAATTGGAGCGGCTCGGCGAATTGCTCGAAGAAATGCTCTCCGAAGGGGATCGGGCCCTGATTTTTACTCAGTTTGCCGAAATGGGCCAGATGTTGGCCGACTACCTGCCAAAAGAATTTGGGGCAGCCACCCAGTTTTTACACGGTGGCACACCCACCAAGGCCCGCGACCAAATGGTCAAGCGTTTTCAGGAAGATGAGCACGCCCCGCCGGTCTTTATTTTGTCGCTCAAGGCGGGTGGCACCGGGCTAAACCTGACCCGCGCCAACCATGTATTTCACTTCGATCGCTGGTGGAACCCGGCTGTTGAAGATCAGGCCACTGACCGGGCTTTCCGGATCGGACAGCACCGCAATGTGCAGGTGCATAAATTTGTCACAACGGGCACGCTGGAAGAGATGATTGACGACATGATTGAGTCGAAGAAGGGCCTGGCGCAGGCGGTGGTCGGTTCCGGCGAAAATTGGATTACCGAGATGAGTACCGATCAACTGCGCGAAGTCGTCAGCTTGAGGAGACAATAATGGCATACGATGATTATTACTTCAAACCAAGCAAACCCAAGGCAGCCAAAGATGGCATCAAGGCCCGCAATCAACGCGGGGCCTTTGCCATTAGCTGGTGGGCCCAGCGCTGGATTGCGGCCCTCGAGCGGCTGGTTGATTCGGGCAGGCTGACGCGTGGGCGCACGTATGCCCGTAAAGGCCAGGTGCTTTCGATTGAAGAAACCAAGGATGGCATCGCAGCGCTGTCTCTTATACACATCTCCGAGCCCACGAGACAGGCAGAAATCT
>CAZLJB010000648.1:0-2443 GCA_964559195.1 uncultured Anaerolinea sp.
GCCTCCTGGCCCAGGCCAGGCCCACAGCTTGCAATCCGCAATGCCATTTTTATCGCCCTGATCTCCTGCCTCGTCCAGGGCCTGGCCATAGACCTGCAGACCATGAAGCTTTTCTGGATTTTAATTGGCATGGGGCTCGCTCTAAAGTTGCCATCATTTATAGAAGCACCTTCCAAATCAAATGATATTTACTTCCCTTCAAAGGCTGAAAAATGAAGATTCTTGGTATTCACACAGGTCACAATTCCAGTGCAAGTATTTTGATTAACGGGAAGGTAATTACGGCCATTCAGGAAGAAAGGTTGACACGTATAAAAAATTTCACGGGCTTCCCCAAACAAGCTCTGGATTTCGTGCTCTCACAATCTGGTCTTTCCATCGATGATATTGACAAAGTGACATATACAGATGTTTTTCGAATTACACCTTCTATTTTTACAGAAAAAAAAGCGATCCAATCTCATTTTTCCCAAGCACCTTCTGCTCTCTCCTGGCTTGAATTACGCAATTATCTTGAGATGATCAGGCCGATTGGTAGTATTGCTTTAAAGCTACGAACCAAAAGAAGAACAAACGAACTGGTTTCCTATGGAATTCCGGGTAAAAAACTTTGTCGCGTGGATCACCATACCGCACACGCTGCCTCTGCATATTATGGCTGGGCGAATTTCGAAAAACCAATCCTTATTCTGACCTGTGACGGTTGCGGAGATGGTTTGTCCGCAACCGTAAATATTGGTAAGTCTGGAGTGATCAACCGGATTGCTTCAATCCAGGATAACCGCTCGATTGGATTAATTTATGCGATGGTTACCCTGGCCTTAGGAATGAAACCAAATGAGCACGAATACAAACTTATGGGCATGGCACCCTATGCGCATCAAGACGATGCCATCAGAGTGTCCAAGATTTTTTCATCATATTTTAAAACTGATACATCCAACCCCCTTGGTTGGAGCACAATATCAAAAATTCCAAATACTTATTGGTCATACAATACTTTACGCAAAGATTTGGAGTTTGAACGTTTTGATGCTATCTGTGGTGGCCTGCAATTATGGATAGAGGATTTTTTGGTTGACTGGATTCGCCGCTGCATCAAACATACCGGCATTCATTCTGTTGCCTTGAGTGGTGGCGTTTTTATGAACGTAAAAGCTAATCAACGCATTTTACAAATGGAAGAAGTTGACGAATTATTTATATTCCCATCCTGCGGGGATGAAACGAATCCGATCGGCGCCAGCTTGTTCGTGCAGGCTTGCGAAGAAGGGGTGAGTGATATAAAACCACTTGGTCCTATCTATTGGGGCCGATCATTTAGCGAATCTGAAATTCAACAAGCTATCGTGGGCGAAACACCAAATTATCAAGACGAACGTCCTTTTGATTTGCCCAGTAAACTAGAAGAATTGATTCACAAAGGCGAAGTAGTTGCTCGTTTTGCGGGTCGTGATGAATTCGGTGCGAGAGCCCTTGGTAACCGCTCAATTCTAGCAGATCCATCTCGCACTGACGTAATTCGAATTATCAATGACATGATTAAAAATCGAGATTTTTGGATGCCTTTTGCCTGTACCATATTGGCGGAACGTGCTGACGATTATCTTATCAATCCCAAAAAAATGCTGGCACCCTATATGATTACTACTTTTGATACAACAAACAAGCAAATGGAAATTATTGCAGGCACCCATCCTTATGATGGAACAGCACGGCCTCAAATAGTTCATAGTGAGCATAATCCTGAATTTCATCAAATTATTTCTGCGTTTGAGAAAATTACCGGAATAGGAGCGTTATTGAATACTTCTTTCAACTTGCACGGTTATCAAATTGTGCATACTCCACAAGATGCTTTACAGGTATTAGCAAGATCAGGGCTTAATTACCTTGCAATTGGTCCCTTTTTAGTCACCAAGCAATGAAATATTTGCCACCTGTTTGACAAACCTATGACTAACAATCCCTTCTCCAGGCCAGTAAAAGTGGCCTTTTTTACAGAGGGCCTGTCTTTTGGGGGCATTAATCGCTACTGTCTGGATTTAGCCGCTAGCCTGCGTGCCATCCCAGATATAAATGTTTTCCTTTTGGCACCTCACGACCCAACTGACAGGTGGTTGCTTGAACAGGCAGAGAAAATCGGAATCGCGGTCGAGATTATCTCCAGCAGCCGGCACACCGCAATTCAGGAACTCAATCAAATATGCAGGCGCATTCAACCGGATATCTTGCACACGCAAGGCTACTATTCCAGCGTGATCGGCAGGCTGAGTATATTGACATCCAAAATGCCAATCAGGCTGGTAAATACAGTGCATGGGGCTTACCATTTTTCATCTGCGCCACTCAGATCAAAAATCTGGTACTTGCTGGACTATGCCAGCATGGGCTTATCGGATGAAATTATCTCGGTTTCAAAGCAAACTAAACAACAGCTAAA
>CAZLJB010000649.1:0-2424 GCA_964559195.1 uncultured Anaerolinea sp.
TCTTCCGATCTGATAAGCGCCTTGCAGGAAAAGTTGCGTAAGGCTGAGCAGGCGGTTGCCCGCGAGGCTTCCCAGGTCAGCCAGGCTAAAATGCAAACAGCCATTTCTTTTGGCGCCACCCTGTTGGGGGCGTTCGCTGGTCGAAAATTAACCAGCGCAAGTTCCATCAACAAGGCTTCCAGTGCCATCCGGGGGGTCGGGCGTTCAATCCAGCAGCAGGATGACGTTGTTCGCGCTGAAGATTCGGTCGCGACCTATAAAAACCAACTCGAAGAATTGGACGCACAATTTAAGGATGAATCTGCGGCACTTGAGAGTAAAATTGACCCCAATCTGGAAGTTCTTGAGAAGGTCACCATAAATCTCAAAAAGAACGGTATCAATGTTTTGCTCGTTGCGCTGGTTTGGGTGCCTTACCGGATGGCCTCTCAGGGACTCCCAGTTGAAGCCTGGTAGTTAGCCTCAAAAAGCCGGGATGAATTGTTTCAAAAATTTCCCATGATGGTGAGGAATAAATGACAGAACTGTTGTATCAAACGGATGCTTATCTTAAAGAATTTGATGCCAAAATAACCAGTATTGACCAGGAAGCGCGTACTGTTACGTTGGATCAGTCCGCTTTTTATCCGGGCGGTGGCGGACAACCCTGTGACTTTGGGGAGATAGTGATAAATGGTCATGCGTTTCAGGTTGCAAAGGTTAAAAAACTTGGCGACGACGTTTTGCATTTTGTTTCCGGGTCTGATGAAATGCCGGCGGTTGGAGCGGTCGTCCATGGCGTGATTGATTGGGATCGACGCCACAAGTTGATGCGCACGCACACAGCTTTGCATATCTTGTGTGGAACTGTTTTTCGTGATTATAGCGCTTTAGTTACTGGAGGCGACATGGAACCGCTCGGTGGACGCATGGATTTTGAGTTCGAACGCATGCAGGCCGGGTTGGTTCACGACATTGAGGCCGCGGTCAATCTGGAAATTGCCAACGCGCGTGACATTCAAGTAAAGATTTTGCCACGCGATCAAGCCTTTCAGATTCCTGATCTGATCCGAACCAAGATCAATTTGTTACCAGAGGGAATTTCCAGGATACGCACAGTTGAAATTGTTGGGCTGGATTTGCAGGCTGATGGTGGAACGCATGTCAGAAATACGACTGAAGTTGGGGCCGTCCGGGTGGTGGATTACAAGTCCAAGGGTGCCATTAATAAACGTATTTATATTGCGATTGAATAGTTTGGAAATACCCCAAACTATTCAATCTGTGTTCCCCACCGTGCAATATCATGGAGGTTGCCATGACCGCAAAAGTGATCTTGAATCCATATTCTAACCGTTGGAATGCCAAAAAGCGTTGGCCGGCTGCTGAAATTGCCTTACGGGCGGCTGGGGTTGATTTTGACCTGGCAATCTCTGAACGGCCGGGCCACATTTCCGAACTTACACGCCAGGCGCTGCAGAGTGGTTTTTCGCCCATTATTGCCGCTGGCGGTGATGGAACAATTGGTGAAGTGGTCAATGCCATGGGCCACGCCCTGGCTGACCAGGATGCCCTAATTCCATTGGGGATCATACCATTGGGAACTGCAAATGATTTGGCGTATGCCCTAAAAATCCCATTCGATCTCACTGAAGCGGCCAGGGTAATTGGAGCTGGGAAAATACGACCGATGGATATGGGCAAGGCGAACGATATATATTTTGCCAATAACAGTGCGCTTGGTCTTGAGCCGTACGTGTCAGTTATCCAGAACAAAATTACCTGGATCAAAGGCATTGGGCGATACCTTGTGGCTGCTGTCCTGGCAATCATGGATAAGCCAACCTGGGCTGCCCATCTTGAATGGGATGGCGGCAAGTATGATGGCCCTATCTCTTTAATTTATATTGGAAATGGGCCACGTTCCGGGGGAGTATTTTTCATGGGTCCTCATGCGGATCCGTTTGATGGAAAGTTGACAATTGTTTACGGTCATCGTGCCACCCGCCGAGGGATGTTTGCCCTGCTTCCAAAAACCATGAAAACAGATCAGGGTAGTTATGTTGAGAGTGAAGGCATGACCGAGTTCCCGGTCAGTTGGCTAAAAGTTCACCTGGATAACCCATCTCCGGCTCATACGGATGGCGAAATATTCTCCACCGGCATCACCGATCTGGAATATCGCATTCTTCCCAATCGACTCCAAGTTCTGCTCCCCTGATATGGTCACTTTTTTCCCGCTGAGTCCAGACAGATTTGCTGATTTGGTGTGTCTCTTTGGTGTGCGGGGAGTCTGTGGTGGAGGTTGGTGTATGTTTTGGAAACTTCGAAATGGCCCGTTTCTCTCCAACCCGTCCAATTTATGGATATTATATTGAGCCCGGGTCATAAGATTTTTATCTGTGTGATACCGTAGTTGCACCTTTTGTTGACAGGCAAGCTATT
>CAZLJB010000650.1:0-2423 GCA_964559195.1 uncultured Anaerolinea sp.
TTGGGCTTCAACATCAAAATGCTGCAAGCCTGCATGATCCTGCCAGCCCTGTACGCCCTGTATTTCTTCGGCGCCAAGCATGGCTGGATAAAACGCCTGACCCACCTCGGTCTGGCAACCGGCTTGCTTCTGGCGGTTTCACTTTCCTGGGCGCTGATCGTGGATGCCGTCCCGGCGGCGAACCGCCCGTATATCGGTTCCAGCACCGATAACACCGTCACCGAGTTGATTGTGGGTCACAACGGGCTGAGACGCCTGCTCAACGGCTCCAGCTATGCTTTCATGCAATCGGGGTCGGGAAACGCAACACCAGTTGGCAATTCGGGCAATCCGAACGAAGTTGGCAGGGCCGGGGTACTGCGCCTGTTTAGTGAGCCCCTGGCCACGCAAGCATCCTGGCTGCTGCCCCTGGCCTTAATGGGGTTGGCGCTAATACTGGTCGTGCTGGGACGCCCGCGTTCATTGACCAAACAGCACCTGGCGCTGGTCCTGTGGGTGGGCTGGCTGCTTCCGATGATGTTGTATTTTAGCTTTACCTCCGGGCTGTGGCATGCCTATTACCTGATCATGCTGGGGCCGGCGCTGGCAGCCCTGGTGGGGGCAACGGTCTGGGCCTTTGAACAGTTGTTTGCGCAGCAAAACCGGTTGGGGTGGGGGCTGCTCGCCCTGCTAAGCGGAATCACGCTCGGGTTTGAGGTTTTCACCCTGATGGCTTCGCCTGCCAGCTTCGTCGTGACCTCCGCCTTGATAGTTGTACTCTGGCTGGCGGGGATCGCAGTGCTCAAAATCAGCCCGCAGACCTGGGCTCTGGGTCTGGTGCTGTTGAGCCTGCTGATCGGGCCGCTGCTCTGGTCGGGGCTGACGACCTTCAACCAGCAGCCGGAAGTTGATTTGCCGATCGCCGGGCCGTTGCCTGGACGCCCGTCAGGGGCTGAACTCAGTTCCACGCAGCGAGCGGTGTTGGATTATCTGGTTGCGAATACCAGCCCGGAGACTTATCTGGCTGCCACGCTCGATTCGCGCGGCGCTGCGCCGTTTATTTTGGCCAGCGGGCGCGCGGTGTTGACGCTTGGGGGCTACATTGGCAACGATGACGTGATTACGCTGGCCCAGTTGCAGAGCATGGTTGCAGACGGAAAACTGCGCTACATCGTCGATAGCGGCAACATGTCACAAAAAGCCGAAATTTCTGCCTGGGTGCAATCTAGCTGCGCCGTGGTGAAGGTGCCGGGCGCGACGGTCTCCACGCAGACAGTCAGGCAGTCTTCTGGCGGGCCGCGCAACCAGCAGTTCACAGCTTTGTACACCTGCGGCGGCTGAACAGGCTTTTGTGAATAACTTAACAAGTTCGTAAAGACTTCTGAACAGGTTCTGAACAACTCTTTTGTAAGATCAGGACAACAGTGAAAGGAAATTCGATGAAAAACCAAAAACAGATCCTTATTCCTATCCTTGTTTTGCTGGCGATGATCGCCAGTGCCTGCAAAAGCAGCGCCGCCCCGGCGCAGGCGGCGGAACCGACCGCGACCGTGGCAGCCGCCGCAACGCAGGCCCAGGTTGCCGCGGCGCAACCCACGCTACAGCCCGCTCCGCAGCAGCAGCCCACAAAACAACCACCGGCCGTGAGCGCAATCACCACCAGCGCCGAACTGCAGACAGTTTCGGGTACCTATCTTTTCGCCGAAGGCCCGGTGGTAGATGGTAACGGCAATGTCTACTTCTCAGACATCAACGCCGGGAAAATCTACAAATGGACAGCTCGCGAAGCGGGCAGCGTCAGCGTCTTTGTCGAGGGGTTGAGCAGTCCCAATGGGCTGATGTTCGATAAAAGCGGCAACCTGATCGCCTGCGAGGGCGGCAAAGGCCGCTTGATTTCGATCGATGCCCAGGGGCAGGTGACGCCGCTCGTCGAAACCTACAACGGCACTCGTTTTAATGAGCCGAATGACCTGTGGATTGACTCCCAGGGCGGGATTTACTTCAGCGATCCAGCTTATCAGCTCCCGGTGGTGCAGGATGGACAGCATGTCTACCACCTGTCTCCCGATCGCAGCCAGGTGACGCGCGTCATCAGCGACTTGCAGCAGCCCAACGGCATTGTTGGCACGGCGGATGGCAAAACGCTGTACGTGGCGGATTACGGCGCCAATCAGACGTATGCCTACACCATTAACAGCGACGGAACCCTGGGCAATAAAAAACTGTTCGCTGCGGTTGGCTCGGATGGAATGGATCTGGATGCCGCTGGCAATCTGTACCTGACCACGCCGAACAAAATCCAGGTTTTCGATGCCGCCGGAAAACACCTGCGCGATATCCCTACCACAGAGAACCCGACCAATGTGGCCTTCGCCGGGGAGGATGGCCTGACCCTGTAGATCGGAAGAGCACACGTCTGAACTCCAGTCACCTGAAGCTATCTC
>CAZLJB010000651.1:0-2418 GCA_964559195.1 uncultured Anaerolinea sp.
CCCCGCTCCACCTCGGCGCCCTCTTTACGCCTCACGCCGCCCTGGTAAACCCAGCCCGCCTGGCCTGGGGCCTGCGCTCAGCCTGCCTTCAAGCCGGGGTGCGCCTCTTTGAAAACACCCCCGCTACTCAACTTCAACCTGGCAAAAACACGCTGACGGTCACCACGGCCTATAGCAGCCTGCAAGCTCGCCATGTCGCCCTTGCCACCAACGCCTTCCCGCCACTTCTCAAACACCTCTCTCATTATATAGTCCCGGTCTATGATTACGTCCTGATGACCGAGCCACTCTCCGCCGCCCAGCGCGCCGAAATTGGCTGGGACGCCCGCCAGGGCATCGGCGACACAGGCAACCAGTTTCATTATTACCGCACCACCAGCGATGGACGCATCCTATGGGGTGGCTATGACGCCATTTATTACCCCAACAATGGCATCGGGCCTCAATTCGAAATAAATTGGAGCTCGTTTGGGAAATTGGCCGAACATTTCTTCCAGACCTTCCCCCAACTCGCAGGACTGCGCTTCTCGCACGCCTGGGGCGGCGCCATCGACACCTGCTCGCGCTTCAGTCCCTTCTGGGGTACGGCTCACGACGGACGGCTGGCCTATTCGGTTGGCTTCACAGGCCTGGGTCTGGGCGCCACCCGCTTTGGCGCCCAGGTCATGCTCGACCTGCTCAACCAAAAGACGACTACGCGCACATCTTTTGAAATGACCCGCACCAAACCCCTGCCCTTCCCTCCCGAACCGCTTCGCTCGGGCGTCATCAACCTGACGCGCTGGTCCCTCGACCAGGCCGACCAAAACCAGGGCCGCCGCAACCTCTGGCTGCGCACCCTCGACCACCTCGGCCTGGGCTTCGACTCATAACTCCAAAGCTGGGCCATCCCAATCCCCTGGATGGCCCAGCTTTTAACCCATATCCCACATTCATCACCCCGGACTGGCTCCACAGGCTTACAATATGGTACTAATCACAGGGCCGCCCCAACCCAACCCGATCAGATCTCATCCTCTCCCCATTGCCCTGAAAATTTCGTGTATTTCGTGTCGTTCGTGGTTAATAGTTTTAATTCCCTTGATCCAGACCCCATTAACCCATCAGCGAGCAGAAAAAATTTTGTTATAATCAATCACATCCGCTAATGATCAGTTGATCAAAGCTCGGCCCCCAAGCACAACCCAGGCTAAAACGCTGAACCTGCAGCGCTTGCCAAAAAAGGAACGCAGCATGCCACAAACCAACCCCGCAACCAAAGGTCAGATCGTCTACTTATCCCACGGCGGAGGCCCACTTCCCATCCTGGGAGACCCCGGCCACAAAGCCATGGTCGAATTCATGAAACTGCTGCCCTTCCAGGTCAAAAAACCAGACGCCATCGTCGTCATCAGCGCCCACTGGGAAGAAAACGACGCCACCCTGACGAGCGCCGCGAACCCCGCCATGTTCTATGACTACTACGGCTTCCCCGAACAGGCCTATCAAATCACCTACCCGGCCCCTGGCAACCCCCAGCTCGCCGAACGGATCGCCGGGCTGCTCGCCAAAAACAACATCCCTGCCCGGCTCAATCTCGAGCGCGGCTTTGACCACGGCCTCTTTATCCCCCTCAAACTGATGTACCCGCAGGCCGATATCCCCTGCCTGCAACTTTCCCTGCTCCACAACCTTAAACCAGCCGACCACATCGCGCTTGGCAAAGCCCTGCGCGAATTAATGACAGAAAATATCCTGGTGCTCGGATCTGGCTTCTCCTTCCACAATATGCGCGCTTTTTCCTTCCAGAACGCAAACGCCCCGGACCCAGCCAATGACGCCTTCCAAAACTGGCTGATCGAAACCTGCGCCGCAGACCTGACCGAAGCAGAACGCGAACAGCGCCTGATTGAATGGGAGCAAGCCCCCTCCGCCCGCTACTGCCATCCGCGCGAAGAACATCTGCTGCCCCTGCACGTCTGTTACGGTCTGGCCGGCAAACCCGCTAAACTGGTCTTTAATGACCGCATCCTCGGTAAACGGGGTGTCGCCTTCTTGTGGTGAGTGCCTGTCACCCTCCTTGAAACGCATGCTCTCTTCATCTACATACCCTTAACAGGCTTGCCAACCCTGTTAAAAACGTCTTCTCAAACCACATCGAATCAAAATGGGTATAATTTAACAATCAACCAATAAAAACCAGGCACGGGAACCACTCACTCTACCTATCGGGCAAACTGGAGCAACTTATAATGAAAAATTCCTGGCTACAAAAAACCCTGACCTTCTTCCTGGTAATCGTTGTCCTGTTCGCCAGCCCATCCAGTGCCCTGGCCGATGTCGCCCCGCCCAACAACCCGCCTGGCTCCAACCTCCAGCCTGGCAGCGATTCCACCCAGATCGGAAGAGCACACGTCTGAACTCCAGTCACCTGAAGCT
>CAZLJB010000652.1:0-2408 GCA_964559195.1 uncultured Anaerolinea sp.
TGGACCGGATGGCAAGTGAAGGTATGAGGTTTACGCGACACTATGCGGGTGCGGCTGTTTGTGCCCCGGCTCGCTGTGTGCTTATGACCGGCCTGCATACCGGTCATTGCCGCGTACGGGCCAACGGCCCCGCCTTCATTCCGGAAACGGATCTCACTGTGGCGCGACTACTCAAGGATGCAGGCTATCTGACGGCTTGCATTGGTAAATACGGCCTCGGCATGCCTCTTCCGCCCGATGATCCGCAAAAGAAGGGCTTTGATTATTTCTTCGGTTACGTGGAAACCGCGCACGCGCACAACGGCTATCCAACCTATCTTATTCGCAATGGCGCAAAGGTGCCGTTGGACAACCAGCTTATTCCCGGCTCGGAAAACAAGCCCGGCACTGGCGTGGCTACGGCTGACGGCCGGAAGCAGTGGGCTCCTCAGATCATAGCCGAAGATGTGCAACGCTTCCTTGATGAGCGCGCAAAGGACAGGAGTAAACCATTTTTTCTCTACTATACTCCCAATCTTCCGCACGCAAACAATGAAGCACGCGAAAACTCGCCGCTCGGTCATGGGATGGAAACGCCTAGCTACGGCGAGTTTGCCTCGCGCGATTGGCCTGATGTAGAAAAAGGCTTTGCCAGCGCCATGAAGTTTGTGGACAGTGAGGTGGGTGCTGTGATGGCTAAGCTGAAAGCGCTTGGTCTGGATGAGAACACCATCGTCATGTTCTCCAGCGACAACGGCCCGCATCAGGAAGGCGGCCACCGCGTAGCATATTTTCAAAGCAACGACGGTCTGACCGGCTGGAAACGCGATCTCACCGAAGGCGGTGTGCGCGAACCATTTATCGTACGCTGGCCCGGGAGGATCAAACCGGGCACCGTCAGCGAACATGTAAGCGGCTTTCAGGATTTAATGCCCACCGCAGCAAACCTCGCCGGCGTCAAAGTGACTGCGGAGTGTGACGGTATTTCGTTCCTGCCGACGCTGCTCGGAAACAAGGATCAGCAGAAGCAGCACCCGTATCTGTTCTGGTATGGCTCTGAGAAAGGGGGCAAACTTTCTGTGCTCAAGTGGCCGTGGAAGCTCCTTCATCTCAACACCGGTTCTTTGGGTCAGGCTGAAGAGTCTGAAGAAGCCACTGCAAAGAAGGGACAGGCCGCTGCCAAGCCGTTGGTTATCCAACTCTTCAATCTTGAAACCGACCCCACCGAATCCAAAAACGTAGCATCGGAAAATCCGGAGATTCTCAAGGAACTCGAAATCATCATGAAGCAGGCTTGGCGGGATCCGTCTTGAGAAAATATTAACCTAGTAAACTTATGAAATACAACAATTCTCAGCTTGCTTCTCTAGTCTGGAAGTTGAGCCTTATTTGCCTCATCAGCATTATTTCTTTAAGCAATATCAAAGCTCAGCCGCTAATAAGCTCTTTTGGGGTATGGGACCGCGGAGAAGCAATGGATCCTAAAGTGTACCCCTTTGTAAGGGGAACATCATGCGATGCACCTTGGGATGAAGTGGAAAAAACCCCTGGAGTATATGACTGGAATATAATGGATCAGGCGATTGAGAGAGCTTACAAGGAAAAGATCTCGCTCTACTTCTCATTTGAGGCCGGACCGAAAACGCCGGATTGGGTTTATGAAAAGGGAGTCCCCAAGGTGGTGACGGATGACAAAAGGCATCAGGGCAAGTTTCCTTACTACCCTTATTACCTCTCTGCCAAATACAAAATGTATTACCACCGGTTCATCACGGAAGTCGCAAAACACATCCGCAGCTATCCCAAGGACAAACAGGAGCGCATTGCCTTTATCCAAGTCAAAACTGGATGCACAGGGGATGAGTGCGCCTATAAGGGTGAGCCTATGGAGAAAAAATACAGTCTGGACAGAAAGGACCCGAAATGGAAACAATTCCGACTCGAGACTTTCGCACTGTATGCAAAACTATTTAGTCAGGATTCCGGTTTGAAAATAAGTCTGCTTTTAAACGGCGTTGCACCTGAATCAGAGGACGGTAAAAGTGAATATGCAGATGAATGGAAATGGGCGACCACCACCCTGAAAGAAGGTTTCGGAATTAAGAACGGGGCGCTCTCCCGGGGACACCATTTGAGCGGTGAACGCACGGCGATGGCCGATTTCCTGCCCTACCTGGTCGACCCAAAAGGGTTTACCCTGTTTCGTCGGTCGGAAATGGACCAAACCTGGACAAGACCTTGGTATCAGCTCAATGTTCCGCTCAACTTCTATTGGGGCGCCATCAATGCCCTGAATTCGGGCCAGAGCATCTGGGATGTCACTAAGGGAGCCATGGAAGTGAGCAAGGAACAAGGCTTTGACTATTCCTTCTACTTTTTCAATAAGTATGCGGGGCAGATTTATCCAGCGACTGCCACCGATGCGTTTT
>CAZLJB010000653.1:0-2402 GCA_964559195.1 uncultured Anaerolinea sp.
GTGTGGCACCGATTTATATAATAATTGGATCAATAATTCATCCCCTTGCGCCGAGACTGATGTAACTCTCTGCAAGGGTTTTTATTTAACCAATGTCTCAAATCAGCCAGATAAGCGTGAAATAACGATAAAACTGCCAGCGCCAAGCGTACAGATATCGCTTGAAAATTGCGAACCGGACAGCTCGGGTTGGTGCACCCAACAGCCACATCTGGTCCTGTCTGCGAATGAACCTTTGCCAAATGAGAAAATAATTTCCATCAATGGCTTGGCGGGTACGGATCCTTTTGTTTGTAAGAATAGCCGGTGTGTTTTTAAACTTTCTGGAACCAGCCCAACCGGTGTTCATGTCAGTTTTTGGACATATTCAACCTTTGGCGATAGCAGCAAGGTTTTTGATGCGCTTTTACGGGTGATTAGCGATGAGAATTCGCCGAACCGTCTGACACCACGCTGGTATGTGGATGTAATGTCTTCTCAGTGGATTGGCCCCCCACCAGCCTCCTGTGCCGTGGCTTGGGAATCTTTCCCCCCGGTGGATGGATTGCCACAATGGTTGACCACGCCGTCTTCAAGCGAAAAATTGAAGTCCAATATTCCATTTAATTACCTGGCAGCCAATCTGATCAAACAAGGGGCAGCTAATGCTTCTGAATGCCCGAACGGTGGATTATTTCCAGATGGTTCGGTAAACGCCTGTGGGCTGGAAAAAGCTGCTAAAAATGTGGACGACTGGCAAAATCGTTTTGATAATTTGATATTTAAGGTGGCCCAGGAGGATGTGGTACCTGCCCAGCTTCTGAAAAATATTTTCAGCCAGGAGAGCCAGTTTTGGCCTGGTGTTTTTCGAAATGGAAAGGATGTTGGACTGGGACAAATGACTACAGGTGGGGCTGATACGACTTTATTGTGGAATCCATCCTTTTATGGCCAGTTCTGCCCCCTGGTTTTGGACAGGGCAGTTTGCCGTTCCAAGGGCTTTGCTAACCTGAGTTCTGCCAGTCAAGAACTGTTACGGGGAGCCCTGGTTGGAAGTGTGGATGCGCGCTGTGAGAATTGTCCGCTTGGCCTCGATCTTTCGCGGGCTGATTTTAGCGTAGGTATTTTCGCGCACAGTTTGTTAGCGAACTGCGAACAGGCTGGCAGGATTGTTCGGAACATCACAGGTGATGTCCCAGGGCATAAAACTAATTACGAGACACTCTGGCTGTTTACACTTGTCAACTACAATGCAGGTTCTGGTTGTCTTTCGGATGCGCTCACCCAGGCATACAATGCCAGTATTCCGAATTCCCTGAATTGGGAAAGGGTGGCAGGTGCTTTAAATGTGGTCTGCCCTGGGGCGAGTGATTACGTCAATAAAGTTATCAGTGATCCGCCCATTGACCAACCCTTGCCGGTGCCGGAAACGGCACCAGGTCAAACGCCGGGCTAACAATAATCTATCGGAAAATCGTAAATACCCACAAATTAATGCCAAACTGCAACCGGAGCAAGCTCCGGTTGCAGTTTTTAAGCAAATGGTCATACTGCTTAGTGATTAACGTAACTATTAAGATTGCTAGTTATCGCTTATTCTTATAGATGATGGAATTATCAATTATGATATCTTCCTTCAAAATGGCTAGGAGTTTAATAACATGATTAATGTTCCAGAATTAAAGGTTTTTGTGACAGCGGCTGAAGAGTTGAATTTTAGCAGGGCGGCGACACGCTTACATTTATCGCAGTCGGCAGTCAGTCAGAATATTCAGTCCATCGAACGTACATACCGAATTGAGCTATTTGTCCGGCATGGCAGATCTGTACAGCTCAGCGAGGCGGGCCTGGCAATATTACCATTGGCGCGAGATGTGCTCAATTCCGCCCGTTTGTTGGAAGATGCGTTGGTCAATGTGAATGGGGAAGTAGCCGGAGATTTGACGATTGGTTGTGCCGCAACATCCGGGCGATATTTTATTCCTAACCTGCTGGCATTATTTCAACATGATTATCCTTCTGTAAGAACCAGTGTTAGTTTAATGCGCCGCCAGAAAGTGGTGGACGGCTTACTCGACCAGACCCTGAACCTGGGTGTAATTGGTCGGATTGTGGAACATCGAGAATTGGAATGTCAGCCCTTGCTTGAAGATCGGGTGATCCTGATCGTTCCGGCGGATCATCCCTGGGCCAATCTGTACCAGGTTAAACCGGCTGATATTTTGTCTCAGCCCTTTATTGGCAGAGAAATCAGTTCTGGTACCTATGAAGTCTTATTCGACAACTTCCGTCGCCATGACATTGATCCTGATAATTTGAATGTGGTAATGCAGCTGGGTGACGCTGAAGCAGTTCAAATGGCGGTTGAAAAAGGCATTGGGATTACTTTTATATCTGAGGTGATGGCTTCGCGCAGCCTGGCC